>JADJPZ010000003.1:0-300000 GCA_016713025.1 Saprospiraceae bacterium
TTATTATCATCTAAAATATCCGGAAGTATGTCTAAAATTAGATGATCAATATCCCTTTGTTGCCGATCCATATTTATCAATATATTCCAATATCATTTTTTTGTAATGATCATCTTTAAACCCTCTATTCTGATATAAATGTCCTTTTCATTTGTAACTTTGGCCAGACATAGAAATATGAAATTAGGTTTTCTACCTTCTATAAGGCCCTTACTCTTAGTAAAGTTACATCTTGTCATCTATAGGCTGATATTTGACTACTTTATCCATCAACATAATTTCATTCAATGTTAAAGCTGGCATGGATACCAATTTTCTTGCATAATTGATATCCAGTACTTTACCCGTGATCGTGACTTACATTATTATTGGTAATGTCATAATCCGGTAAAGGGAAGAACTTATTTTTTTGTATCATGAAAATTCTTTTTGATACCACTGCCGGTGGTGTCAATCATATTAAGGATGATCATAGCATTTGCCAAAATGGGTTCCTATATCTGGATTCAGGAGCATCAGCCTTGATCACTTGTTCCACGGTGACTCAGGTATAAAGTGTCCCATATTACTAAATACCAATACACCATCTTCTTTTCGACCACATTGATCTTACCATTGTACTCATAATCCTGATGAGCGATACAGTTATTCAAGGCTTCTCTGATGATGTAAGGGTCAAACTGATCTACCTCCTCAGGAAAAAGTGACCCATCCTGATATATCTATATTTTAAATTCCTTATCTTCATTCTCACAGCATCACGGCCACAATATAAATGGGCATCCAAAATGTTCATAATCTTTCTCGAGATTATCTTTATCTTTCAATATCCATGTGATATCCTGGCTTGTGCTGGATTGATAAAATGGTCCGACTCAGTTTGCCAAGAAGTAAAATAGCTGTTCTGGTAATTTTGCCCTGTATGGTTATTTTTGCTTTATTCAGAAAGGTGATATCATCCCAGCCAAGTATTTCTCAGACTCAATTTTTCGATTCTTCTCACATATTGTTTACGACCGAAATCAATGGCTTCCTTTGACAAATCATCAATGCTTTGCATCAGGAAGAATTTGAGACGACCAGTCACAAGACACATTTTGTGCCTTTATTTTATCTTCGTTCATAATCATTCAGCGCACCCAAACTTTCACCATCCCTACCATAGCAATGTCCTTTCCAAAGAAACTGGTTGTCCTTTGGAGCTGTGATTTCTAAAACAATGACATTTTTGCCATCTTTCTATTCTAATCAAGTTGACCCAAAAGAAAGCCGAGGGCTTGTATGTTGAGCCATTTCATTTTATATTCATTGAGCTCATGGTCACTGATCGACGTACCTACAATCGATTTATCATTCTTAACAATTCAAATAACACATATTCTACTTCCACACCTTTAAGTTTGCTTCATTGCTAAGTGCAGAGAAATACTGACCCAGTTTATCTTTATCATACCTGTTTTTTGCTTCTTTAAACTCTACCACTTCTGTTTCTGTGGATAGCGTCAACAAATGATCTAATATTTCTATCATTTCTTCTTCTTTAATGATTTTCCTCCGGATGCAAACAACGTACCTTTATTTTTTTCTCATCCCTCTATCATCTGCTCATACATCTTAAACAAATACTCTAGTCGCTCCTCATCACTCAAAGGGTTTGCTCCGGGTAGCATCGTTCCATGGCCAGATCATTTTGATGATGCTTCTCTCAGCCCATCGGGCATCTTGTCCGGATCATAAAGCTGTGCAAGGGTCTTTTCGCTATGTTTCTCCCGTTCTTCAAGGATGCGATAAACATGTTTTTCTAGCTCTTTTTTTGGCCGTCGGATATGTGGGGGAATGGGAAGGTATTGTATGCAATGTTCACAGAATATCTAATACGAGATTCCAATTTACCAGACACTGCTTGAGTCCAAATCATATGAATTCTTGAAGATAAAATTCCATAATCAAGATTCAGAATCATAAATTACAAAAACACCATTACTAACGATTGCTCTATTTGTTAAGAATCCAACTGGTAAAAAAAGTCTTCTTTCAGAGCTTGTCATCGGTAGAATGATGGCATCCTTTTCTTGATGTTTCCTATAAAAAAATCTATGCGGAACATTCGCGGCTTTTTTTGCATCGCGTCCGGCAGTCAAACGATAATTTTTGCATTTTTCAATTCTATCTTTTATTAAATGAATCTTTAGAGCTTCATCAATTAATGAGTCATCAATCCATAAACAAAATCTTTCAGTGCCATCAATGAAGTCCCCTCCACCAATGAAAGTCTTAATAAATTTTTTAGCCAAAGGATCATCTTTAATAAATGTCTCTTTTTCATCTTTTGTGAGTATTAAGTGACCTCCATCTATTCCACTACTACCAAGAATCATTTCCGGAAATTTTGAAATTGAGCTATTTCTTTGTGACATTATTATGGGGTTTCCTTCAATTAAATATGGACTTATACTTTTAACCATTTTCTTTCGATTGTCGCTGTAAATGTGTTTTTCTCCTATGTTTGAGTTTTGAATTCCAAGAATAAACATGTAACTCCAGCATTTCCTTTTGCATTATTCGACCATTTAAATGGTTTGAAAGCAAAAATATTTCTTGATTTTTAGAAAATACGCTAGGCCACAGTAAGCTTACTTGCTCGCCTTGACAAATTGAATTAGTTGAAACTAAAGCATATTTTGAATTGAAATTATTTATATAGTCAGAAGCTTTACAAACCAACACCCAATGTAATCTAAACGTTGAATATTCCAGAACCATTGAGAGCAAAATCCATATCCAATTTTTGTTCTTTACTTCTTTCATTAAATCCCAAATACGGTGGATTCCCTAATATATAAATCTCATCATCCTTCTCCTTTGGACACACCGCTTCCCAGTCCACTCGCACGCATTCCCATGTACGATATGGCCAGTCTCCATCAGTGGCAATGCAGGTCTCGACATCCCGAATGCCGCAAAAAATGCCTGATTCATCTGATGTTCTGCAAGCCATAGAGATAATATCGCCACCTCATGGGCAAAATCATCCAGCTCTATACCATAAAAATGACTAAGTGTGATCATAGACAGATATTCCGTACCGAGATCGAGACTACCACACCTTGATGTCCACGTAGCGCTTGTATGTCGCGTATGATCAGCATTTCCAGTTTACGCAATTCCTTGTACGCTATGATCAGAAAATTGCCACTACCACAAGCGGGGTCAAAGACCTTGATTTTGCTGATACGCAGCCTGAGCTCATTGAGCTTTTTTGAGATTTCCTTTGGCACTTCCATGCTCCGTACAGCTCATTCAGAAACAAAGGTTCGATCACCTTCATGATATTCGGCACACTCGTATAGTGCATGCCGAGACCACCTCTATGCTCAGGTGTGATCACGGCGTATCATAGAGCCAAAGATGTCCGGATTGATAGCCTTCCAGTCCAGTTCTCCCATATCTATCGCCATCTGCCGGCTACGCCTGGTAAACATAGGTGCAGCATACTGATGACGGAATAGACCACCATTTACATACGGGAAAGCATCGAGATAGGCAGGTAAGTTTTGTCTTTGCCTTTTGTCAGTATTCATGACATCCCATAGCGTGTCCAGATAGCTATGCAGATCACTACCATCTACCTGAGTATGACTACTGATGGCACCCGTAAATTGTCCTTGTTCAAAAATACCAGTATCCTCCGCAAAAAACAAAACAACATCCTGGACAAAACACATTCAGACTATGTACTTCCGCCTCCGTACCGGTAGGATTATCCTTGCTGATTTCATCATAAAACTTAGCCATTTTATCTGCAGCCCTTACGTCAGCAATAGTCTCTTCCTTACCTTCAAACTTTTCCATCCCTGCCCATGGCAAAAGAAATCAAAATGATTGATCAATTCTTTGATAGTTATATCCAGCACATCTTTAGTTTTAGTATCTAGTGCTCTGATATGAATACCATCAGTCACTACCACAAATCTGGGATCATATTTCGTCACCTTGGGGTCTGCAAGCACAGTTTCATATACACTTCCTACATCACCAGCAGATACAAACTTGTAGTACAATTTTTCTTCAGTATGATTTCTCCATCATCCTTAGACAGATTCATACCACCTTTCGAGTCTGCTGATGGTAGTCTTAGGTAGCCCATAAGCCTGCAGTAGATCAAAGACAAATCGCTCCTTGTCCAATTCCTTGATTACCTTCTCTACATTTTCCTGTATCTGAGTGATGTTCATATTTCTTATGACAGAGATCTTATCTCCTTTTATTGGATTGAGACAATAATGATGCTGCCATTGATTTAGTCAAATCATTGTATTTATCGCTTTTCAATGCATTAGATGCTTTTGTTTCCATTGCAGCACCAGTTTCCTTTTTAGTGTTGGATTGTGATATAATGGATCCTGCAAATTGTTTTGCTATCTTTGATGCACTATTATCTTTTAATACTTTACTTGCTTCAGAAGCTATGGTTTTTGATGATTGTTTCACATTTTCATTTTCAAATATTTTACGTTAAAGATTAATTACGAATAATTTTAAGTTTTACATTATCGCTATAATACAAAGCATTCAGGTCTTTTACATTGATATGTAACATATTGGCAAGTTCATCTTTTGTGTATCCCAATTCATTGATATGCAACTCAAGCATTTCCTTAAACAAAGTCGCTTTTTCTGGTGACACATTAAATTCTGCAGGTTCTTTTGTCTTATAACCTAAAGATGCCATTTGTTGCCACAAATATCTATATTGATTATCGGTCACTTGTGCCAATTCTTTTGATTTGTACAAAAGTGCACCCATAGATATTTTCCAATACCTTTTCATATTACCCAAATTCTCAAGACTAATTGTTTCAAGATCTTGTAAAAATTCGGAAGCAGGTACAAGTAATTCAGAAGCAAATTGCATGGCTTCTTTTTCTACATCACGGACTTGGGCTTTTGCTGGCCAATATGCATAACCAAATGACCCAATTCGTGTGCTAAAGTTAAACGTTGCCTATCTCCTGGCATTTTGTTGTTGATATATATGATTGGGTGTCTATCTTTAGAAATTAAACTTAGACCATCCATTTTTTCAGAACCAAAATCAAATGGAACAACAACTATCCCATTATCTTCAATAATCTTGGTTAGATTCTCTATTCTGCCTTTTGGAATTCTCCATTTTTGTCTTACCCATTTTGCTGCTGCTTTAGGTGCACCATGGACATCAACATCCCATAGTGGTAGATTAAGTTCTGGAAGCTCTACACTTGTCATTAGATTTTCTAAATTCATCCTAACGAGATTCATGCTGCCCTCTGCCTTTAGTAAATCTCTTTTTTTGATTACTATTCTTTTTCGATAATAGGATAAATTCGGTTCAAAAATATTATTTGTTTGTTCAAAAAATGACATCGGAAATTCGAGGACATTACAAATATTTGTAAAAATTTCTTCTGATGGTTTGTTTAAACCTTTTTCAATTTTTGACAACATACCCTGTGTCAATTGAATAAGATCAGCCAATTCACTTTGAGAAATACCCCTTATCTCTCTCGCCAACACAATCATTTCTGGATTTATGGATTTCATTGACTTTATATTTTATTTACTTAGTTCCTGTCTTTTTAATTTGATTATCTTTAACTTTTACTCTTTTTTGGATGGTCACTTCTTCTTCTGATCTGGATGGATTGAAATTGATAATATTCTGTTCTATGGACCCATTTAAGCCTATTTGCCACTCTAAATTATCACCAAGTTTACAAAAAATACAAATATTTTTAAGACTAGTCCAAGTTGAATCAGGCAAATATCCGGCATATAATAAAGTAGCAGCATCTGGAATCCCAGGAATTTCTATTTGATTTTTTATAGTCAGAAGTCTGTTTTGTTAAAATATTAGATGTACTATAGTCTTTATTTATCTTTTTAAATCTGATAAAGATGTTATCCTTTATTTGAATACCAAAAACTCCATTAAAATTACCACTTCTAACTTCTGAATCTCCTTCAAACATTTTTTAATTCGAGCCCTTATAAGTCCATGAATAATATTAGCCTTCTCTTTCTTGTTAAATGCGACATAATTTCCATTACTATGGTGAAAATTAATAGTGGCTAAATGGTCGTTAAACCCACTTTCAATAGCCTCTTGAATTTTTAAAAGATAAGGTTCTAAAATTATTTCCGCTTGTTGTTTTGATAATAAATGCTTCATGTAATAAAAATTAATACTGCAAAGGTAATGGATAACTTTAAATAAACTGCAAAATCGTATAAAAATATTCATATAATTGTATTAAATTTATTCATAAAATTATAAATCATTGTAATACAATAATATACAATTAATAGATTTTATTGTAATTTTATAAATTTAGGAATAAATATTACTTAAAATGCAGATAACTTTTTATCCCCCATCCTCCGGCACACCTTCTTCACTCCGTCATTCAGTCACTTCCATTTTACTTCGCTACCTGCGTCCGCTACGTTCCATTATCGCTCCTTCCATTCATTCGTTCATCAGGATAGCCTCCGGATTCCCGCAGCATACGTATCTCCGTCACTTCATTTCACCTCAGGCTATACGAATTTCGTTTCGCAGGCAGCATTAACGCATATCACAAATCCTGTACTTCGGCTAATGCTACCTTTGCTCAATCAAAAACCCTTTGTTCGTTTCATTTCGTTCCTCCTATACCCATGCTTTTCAGCTCTGCTCTTTTGCCTGCCCACAATGCTATGCTTCATATACTGCGGCTACGCCTGACTTATTTGTCGGGTGCTTGCTCCATTGCATTCCGCTGCGTTCACCCTTTTGCAGGTAAAGCGGCATACTGTCTCAGCCATAGACCATCCTGGCTCTGCCACTGACTTTGCTCATATCGTACAGCTGTACAGAGTGTGCCTAACTTTTATCCCACCCAAATACACACAGTCCAGCTGTCCGCTATCTCCGGCTCAACACTTCAGTGGCAGAGACGCAGTTACAAGTATAAGCCATATAGCGCGGTGCCGTAGCTTGGAGCTACTATATGCCACATATCTCCACCTTGCAGGTAGTATATAATGTCATATTTCTGGTCATTATGGCTCATATACTCTGTAGTACTGTGCTCCGGGATGGCGGCTATGGCTGGCAGTATTTCCGGTGCTTCCTGTGCCTGATACAGAGTGCCCATTCCGCCAGCTACATACGCACCCTGTATCATTCACCGCACCTCCTTTTATTTGTTTTGGGGGCAGCCATGCAGGGGCATCTGGTACGTACAGCCATGAATCGTTCCTCTCATTACTCCTGTACGCACCATCTGCCCCGCTGCCCCTGGTGAATTCTTACTTAAACCCGGATTATGCAATAGAACTTCGTCATGAGGGTTGAAAGTACAAGAAAATAAGTGATTTCGTGAGTGAATCATAGTCACTACTATGGTGAGTGAGGGAAATCAAGTTTACGCCTTATTTTGCAGTAATTTCAAGCCGGAATAGATTTTGTATTGCATAATCCGGGTTATAGTTTTACCACCTCTGGTGGTATGTTTTTAGTTGCATAGTCATTGCTGAAGGCTCTTTTACCTGAGAAAAATGTATTTAAGTAGTTGCTTAAATAAACAAATTGACTACCTTTGTGCTATGGACAACATTTCTTGTATTAGACAACAGGCGGACATTAAGCAAATCAACCGTTGCAAAGACCGAGTTTCAGAACTGAACGGTTCGTTTGACTATTTATCGAACGGACTTGAATTGGCGGGTAACAACGTAAGACTGAAAATCCTGTTCCTGCTTTACGAAGAGAAACAACTTTGTGTTTGCGACTTGAGTGATATTCTTGGTATGACCATTTCGGCAATTTCACAACATCTGCGAAAACTCAAAGACAGAAAACTCCTTGAAACGGAAAGGCAAGCACAAACCATTTTCTACTCATTGACCAAAGAGTATGAAAAAATGCTCAAACCGTTTTTCAAAATACTTCACGAAAACAAAATTTTAGAAACAATATGAAAACAGACAAAAAATTAATCGGTGCAGGACTTTTGACAGCATTTACTGCTTCACTTTGTTGCATCACACCAGTATTGGCTCTTGTTGCAGGGACAAGCGGACTTGCCTCTACTTTTTCGTGGCTCGAACCTGCAAGACCTTATTTTATCGGTTTGACAATTTTGGTTCTTGGTTTTGCGTGGTATCAAAAGTTAAAACCTCAAAAGCAAATTGACTGCAATTGCGAAACGGACGAAAAACCAAAATTTATTCAATCGAAAATGTTTTTAGGAATTATAACAGCATTTTCAATAGTTATGCTTGCCTTTCCTTATTATGCTCACATTTTTTATCCAAAGGCAGAAAAGCAAGTCATTGTGGTTGACAAATCAAATGTTCAGACAGTTGAGTTTTCTATTAGCGGAATGACCTGTGCAAGTTGTGAAGAACACGTAAACCACGAAGTGAATAAACTTTCTGGAATAATCAAATCAACTGCTTCATACGAAAATGAAAACGCAATTGTTGAATTTGATAACTCAAAAACGAACATTGCCGAAATTGAAAAAGCCATAAACGGAACAGGATATTCAGTAACAGACAAAAAGGAAAAATAAAATGGAAATCATATTACAATCAACAATCACTTGCCCAAACTGCGGACACAAAAAGGAAGAAACAATGCCGACAGACGCTTGCCAATATTTTTACGAATGTGAAAATTGCAAGACCGTTTTAAAACCACAGCAAGGCGACTGTTGTGTTTATTGCAGTTATGGAAGTGTAAAATGTCCGCCAATTCAACAAGACAAGAAATGCTGTTAACAAAGGCTAAGTAAATGTTTTAATAAAAACCGAACTGCAAAAATAAACCATCCCATGGCTTGGTAAAGATCAAGCCTTCCAGGCTTAGGTGTAAAAAATGGCTTGGTTGAAGTGTATGGACACTTTCCAGTTTAAGATACAGTATTATATTGGCTTTATCTTCTGTTTATTAGTTCCCCACGAACAAAAAACCTTGTTATGTCTCTAACAACCCTCTATATTTGCCATCAATAGCTATTTCGTGAAGTATTTAAAAACTTATACCATCCATTTAAAAATGAATCACATTAGCAAACTTTCCTATTTTAATAAAATTCAATATGTATTATAAATCAATTAGTTATAATTTTAAAATTGAAAATAGAGTTGAGTATAACACCTTGGTAGTGGAAAGGCTAAATAATAAAACGCGCATAAAATGGAATACTTAGTAAAGGACGAAAAACTTGAATTAAAATATCAACCAGGCAAAGGTGCTTGGACTTATCATATTCAAATTCCCAACACGAAACACATTGTTGGAAAATGGGGATCAATGAAAGTTTCAGGTACTATTGATAACTACAAAATAGAAAGTATTAACCTAGCGAAATTAGGAGACCAAGACAAGCTAATTTCTATAAATGACAAAATCAGAAAATCAATTAACAAAAGTGGTGGAGACACTGTAACTGTGACACTTTACTTGTTGACTTCAAAGGAGCAAATAACTGAGAGAGAAATTTTAGAGACATTAAAAGAATCAGGGGTATTAAAAGCGTTTAAAAAACTAACGGAAGCCGAGCGGAATGAAATGATTAGAAAAATCACCGCACTTAAATCGGAAGACGAGCAAGTTAAAATTATTTTGAAATACATTAACCAACTAAGTAAAAATAATGATTAAGCAGACATCTCTTGACTTCCTTTCAAAACTCAAACTAAACAATTCAAGGGAATGGTTTGAACAAAATAGAGACTTGTACGAAAATTACAAAAGCGACATACTTCAATTAACTGAAAATCTTTTGAAAGAATTATCAAAGATAGACCAATCAATTTTACAAGCCAACTTAGACCCTAAAAAATGCTTGACGAGAGTAAACCGAGATTTAAGATTTTCAAAAGATAAGACACCTTATAAAAACTATGTCTTAGTAGTTTTTAATAAGAATTATCCACAACCAAACAAAGCAGGATATTTTATTCATATAGAACCAGGCAATTGTTCAGTTGGTGGTGGAGTTTGGCAGACAACACCTGAATATTTAAAGAAAATTCGTCAAGAGATTGACTACTCATTTACAGACATCAACAAAATCATTACTGCCCCTGAATTTCAAAAATCATTCCCAAACGGAATACAAGGTGTTGGAAAACTTAAAAAAATGCCAGACGGATATGACGAAACTAATCCAGCAAGTGAACTTCTGAAAATGAAAGGATTTTGTACAAAAGAACCGCTTAATGACAAGATAATGACAAGTAAAGACTGTATTAAAACTGTTAGGGACTTTTTCAAAACAACAAAACCAATTATTGACTACATAAACAAAGCAATCGAGTATGACGAGTAATAGCCCATTCGCTAACATTAAGCCGTTTTGCAACAGCGGGGCTTTCGTAGTTCTATGAAACTAAAGTACTAAATTCAATCTTGTTTAGCTAATGAAGTTTAGTCCTAAAAATCCCAGCCTTCACCAAACGCCAAAATCGTTTCAGTTTAAATATTTCCCACTTTTTAGTTAACAAAAAAAAACCGATCCGCAAATCTAATGCTCTTCTGGCTTAGTAAAGTTCAAGCCCTGTGGGTTTTGATGATGAATGTCTGTTTCGTAGAAAAATTGACAGCGTCAATTTAAGACATGAACCGTGCTGCACATCAGCACGGCGTATTGGAAAGCTTTATCGGATGACATTCATCACCAAAAAACTTGACAAAGCCGCCCGCCCGCATTTTTGCTGCTTATCGGTTTTTATTTATGATATGTCATGTTTTGGGGGGGCACCACTGGACCAACAAGAAACTTCAAATAACTGCCAATCAACAAACTACATTGACTTCAGCATAATGCCTATTGATCAAAGTGAGCATTCCAAATCATATCAGCATCTCCAAATTAGCAGATCCACCAAATTAGCAAATCGGCAATTAAAGCAATTCCGCAAATACACCAAATTAGCAATTCTGCATTCCATTAAGCAGCAGTTGTAAACCCGCCCGCTTTTCTACCACACAAAACAGATACAAAGTTAGCTACGGGAACTGAAACGTGTATGGTCCACTACGTTCTCCACCATACACTTATTCATTCCCTCACGCTGTCAGGTATCCGTTAGTATGGTCTAGTTGGCTGTACACTTAGTTTTTCATTTTTATATTCCTATTATTATGAGTACAGTAGTTGCTTCAGTTCGCCGTTTTGATTATGGCTCGTTATTTACCAGTGCCACAGTATTTAATGCTAGTTGTGAGCATGTTCCTTTTGGTGAGTTCGTTCGTTCATGTGTTGCTCGTCATTTAGCTTGTGATTGGGGTGATTGTTGTCCAGATGATGCTGCCCTCAATGATGCTGCCTTGGTAGATGGTAGTCGTATTTTTTCAGTATATCATATTCCATCAGGTTTGTATGGTTTAGATAGTAAGATTTGGATTATTACAGAGTCTAGTAGAGAGTACACTACAGTTATCTTTCCATCAGAGTATTAGTCCAACATCATTAGTAGTCTTGGGTATTTTGCTCGGGACTATTTTTTTATTTCACTTATTTTTATTTCACCTATTTAATTTTATACGTATGAGATATACACATCCACTTCCTGAGCTTACATTTGAGCTTGGTAGTATAGTTTTTAGTCCTGGTATTAAAGCAGGATTATTGTCATCATCAGGATTACAGCCTTATTTAGATCATTTCCTAGAGTGTCATGCAGCTACAGATTTTGGTATTATTTCCAGAGCCATGAGATTTGATAATGTATTGGCTGCGTTGATGGATACAGTTGAGTTGACTTCGAGATTCTTCATTCATCCATCTATCTGTCCACCAGAGACAGTTGTCATTGTCACTACCCATCTGGATGAGCGTACTACCACGATCAGGTTTGTATCAGAGCAGCTTTAGGTAGTCCATTAGGTAGCCTTGGTTTTTGATCAGGGCTATCTTTTTTTTTGGCAGAATATCTTAATGGCATTTCAGCTTAATGGTATTGCAATTTTAAATTGCAATCTTAATAAACGAAAAAAGGCCCCGAACCAGCGTCCGGAGCCCAACCCATGCAAAACAAATCAAACTAAAACTCAATCTCCATCCAGTTCGTCAGAGCGTCCACGCTCTGATGCAGTATCATCAGGTTTCCTGCCTGAATCTTTACCGCTCTTTTCCTTTTTGAAGGGAAGCTCCACATTGCCAGGAAATATCTTATGCAATCCCTTCGACACGCCAAAACTGACCATCGCTCCCACACATGCCAGGATACCAGTCTTGATGATATCATGGCCATCTACGATGCCGATGAAAGCGATCAAGGTACCACCGAGTGTTCCCATCGCCTGATCACTATGATGAATTGCCATCCCCATCAGACCCTCCTTCCTTTTTTTCGCCGATGGCATCATCACTTATATTAGTAATCTGACTTACAGCTGTGGCCACACCGCCAGCTGTCACCAGGTACCCACCTAAAGTGACCACCGCAGCTGGAAGCGATACAGGTGCCGTCAACAATACCGTGCCCACACCTGCCATGATCAATCCAATATTTCGCAACACCCTAAAAAATTTGGGCGTTGGTGCCTTCGCCCTATCCATGATTTCACTCATCTTATTAATTTTTTATTTCCAGTTTTCCACCCCTGAAACACTGCATTAGCTCCTCTCTTTTAAGAGAGGCGGGGGTGAGTTTTACTAGAACTGATTTTTAAATAATGTTCCTTCTCATCACTAATTCGCAAATTCTCAATGATATAGTTCAATGCTAATCTGGAATGTTGCCCTTTGCCGTTCCCACTCAAAGAAAACACCGGAGCTATACAGCCCCGGAGTTCCTTCTGAGCATCATTGGCCACATGTACCAGGATACCTGATCTGCCTTTCACACCATCTAGTCTCAGGCACTCTCCGTGTTTTGGATGTTGAATGATGGCCACAGGATAAACTCCTTCCTGCACACACGATATATTTCGCTCATTTTTGGCCCATCTCAATTCAATACTCCGACACACTAGGATACCATTGATCAGCATCTCCCCATCAGTCCAGCCATCCCTATACAACCTTTGAAGCTCAATTACCATCTCAAATCCTTAGATTACATCGATAACTGCCAATGAATTATACCCACCATTCTTGAGAGAATACTGCGTACCATTCACTTCCTGATAAAACTCAATCTGAAGTGTGAACACATGGATACCAGTCGCCAAAGCTGGCGGAGCTGCATGCGTCAGATTGATGTCCACAGACGTGTTGTTGATCTGGATGTTCACAGAGTTGCTGATCAGCGTCTCGAACTCTCCCAACTGGAAATCCATCTTTGACCATCCCGCCTTAAACGTCACATGCGTAGATCCTGGAGCCTTCACCAAGTCCATCATTGGTACCACACCAAGGATGTCCAGCGCACCAGTAGTAGTGTTCAGAGCAAAAGTCTTGAACAAAATACCACTCAAAATCGCGCGATTGTTGAAGTTAAAACCCTTCAGCACAGCTTTACCTTCAGGAAGGTCAAACCCCTCATGGACATGTCTCTCCCCACGGTCATTAGCCGCATCCAGATTTTTCACATCCGTCATCAATCTGGTCAATCTCGACACAACCCGATTGTCACTGGCGGTCATCATTAGATTTCTCAATGCTGTTCTCAACAGCTTCCCTGCACTCGCTGACATTCCGAATTCAGCGCCATTCTCCCTCGTTCGCTGGAATGTAGGATCATTTGCGATCCTATCAGCAGAAACTCCACCTTTGGTCCTTACCAAATAACCATCAGTACTCTTGTAAAATGATAGGTCATCAAGCTTTCCCACCACCTTCAATAATCCACCTTGTTTAGCCATAATGCCACAATTTAAAAAGTTAAATAATACGACAAAGATATAGTCACATTTCCCACGTTACGCCACATTTTAATGCTCTGATATCATAAATGACAATATTTTGCATATATTATCAAACAATAACATATATCTTTAACCGTTTTTTAACATCATTTTCCCACATACAACTTACTTTTGTTCAGTAATTAAAATTCAAACCACTTACACAAAGTGTTTTTACCAACATCTGAGATTTAAATACTCGAGAAATTACACCCACCCACGAAAAACCCTCATAGCATGTATAGTTTATTTAGGATTAATTGTTTAACCTGTATAGCTATTTTAGGACGAGACACCTAGCGAGATGATGTATAGATAGTGTATAGATAGTGTATGGATAGTGTATGGATAGTGTATGACAATAGTATCACCAATTATGGCAAATAAAGTGTAGTATGAGCAAATTTTCAAGACTGATTATATACCCCAAAGATGTCTCCGCCATCACTGGTAAGAACTACAGGACTTCCTGGCTCTTATTAAATAAGATCAAAACCTACTATGGCAAGAAAGATCATCAACCCATTACGGTATTAGAATTTTGTGAATACATGGGTTTGAAAGTAGAAGATGTAATTTCAGTCATGAATTAGAGCACTTATTGTTTACCAAGGGGGAATGGCATTAGGGCTTATTGCGGTGTCTTTTTTGTTTGGAGGCTGTAAAATATTTTGTGTAAACAAAACTTCAAAGAATTATGGCTGAATCAAATTATCCTCAAAGATAATTAAAATTTCATTATGAGTAATATGCCAGTTATGAATTGGCATTGTCCATTTAACTTGAATTTGCTGAATAGCAAGATATACAGATTTCAAGGCTGCCTGATCATTTGGAAAAAGTGTTTTGGTTTTGGTAAATTTTCTGATGGCTCTGTTGAGGCCTTCAATGGTATTAGTGGTATACATAATTTTACGAATGTTAGTAGGATACTGAAACATGGGAGATAGATTTGACCAGTTTGCTTCCCAACTTTTAATGGCATAGGCATATTTAGACCCCCATTTTGCTTTAAAAGCTTCAAAAGCAATGAGAGCAGTTTCCATATTTAAAGCGGCATAAACAGTTTTTAAATCAGCCAGGAAGGCCCTTCTATCTTTCCATGGGACAAACTTCATAGAGTTTCTGATTTGATGAACGATACAAAGCTGGGATACGGTATCGGGGAAAGCAGTTTGAATGGCCTGAGTGAATCCTGTAAGATTGTCAGTGCATGCAATGAGCATCTTTTAACGCCCCTGTCTTTGAGCTCATTTAAGACAGAAAGCCAAAACGCGGCAGACTCGTTGGCGCTCATCCAGATGCCCAAAACCTTTGATCCCATTGGTTTTCAGTCCTATAACGATATAAATACTCTTGTTGATGATTTTATTATCCTGCCGGATTTTAAAACAAATACAATCCATCCAAACGATGTAATAAGTATTATCCAAGGTCTGTTTTGCCATTCCTGGATAGCCGGAATCATTTTGTTTGTAATATCTGAAACAAAGGTTTTAGAAACGTCTAAGCCATAAATTTCCTGAATTTGAGCTGTTATGTCATCGGTGCTCATACCTCTGCTGTAAAGAGATGTAATGACAGATTCTACTTTCTCAGTGGTAGTTTGGCCCTTGGGAACAATGATAGGCTCAAATTCACCGTTACGATCCCGTGGAATATCCAACTCTACCTGTCCTTGTGTAGTGCGTATCTTTTCTTATAAGACCCATTCCGGGAATTACCTGAATTAATCCCATCGGGCGAGTGTTTTGAATAGCCTAAATGATGACTTAGTTCAGCTTTTAAAAGTTCTTGAATGCCATCTTTGTAAAGGCCATTCATAACATTGTCAAAATCATTAAGAGACTTGACATCCTGAAGAAATTCAGAGAGATTAAGATTAAATTTGTTACTTTGCATAACTATTAAATTTGTTAGGTTAAAAATGTGTCTGTACTTGGTCGCACAAACATATAAGTTTTCCATCTGTGGGGGGTACCCCCCACAGATGGAAGCCTAACTCCTTGATACTAGTTTACACAATCTTTCTTACACTCCCTTTGTTTGTCTTGGAGAGCTTTCGCTTTCTTATTACAAAATCTTGCAGGGTCCTGACGTTCCATTATATCATGCGAAGTACCATCAAAATCAGTAATATTCACTTCAAAGAATAATTGAAATCGCTCATGTAATTCCTTCAACGTAACATCACCATTATTGATCACTTTTGTCTCTTTCCAACTTGTTAGCTCCTCCACATACTCAATCTGCAATCCTGTCCACTCTAATTTCCTAAAATCGGCAATCTTATCTTCTATTTGCCTACTGTCCAATTTATTATCCAAATATTTTTGCAACATATAAAGTGCTTTGATTACGGCAAAAATATTACATTTTTCCGATTTTTTGACAAACCATATATTATCTTTTTCCGCACTATCCAAACGATAGTACTTTAATTCTTCCACAATGGTCTTAGAATCGTCATGCAGACTGGTTTCAAG
Source organism: Saprospiraceae bacterium (assembly GCA_016713025.1). Lineage (NCBI taxonomy): Bacteria > Pseudomonadati > Bacteroidota > Saprospiria > Saprospirales > Saprospiraceae > Saprospiraceae bacterium. The sequence goes on from JADJPZ010000003.1 coordinate 16,375, forward strand.
TTCCTTGTAATATTTCCGCTCTTTACCAATTGGTTTTTCAGACTCAAGATCCAGCAACCTTTCGTAATATATACCATACTGAAATAATTTTGGTCTTTCATTACGGTAATAATTGATCTCTTCTGCTTCAGATTGAAAGGGAAATGTGTTTTCCAGCTCAACCATCTTGGATATTTGTGATACAATGAAATTTTTCCTTTGCTTTATCGTTTCCAGACTTAATAAAGACGTATGCCCTACATCATTGCAGAATACCTCGAAGGCATTTATAACGGAATGTAGCTCTTTTAAAAGCATAGGCTATATCAATCTTCACTTAACAGGTTTAGGGTAAAACTTACGATCAATCAAAAACAAATAACGAATAAATTTCGCACCAAAGTATATCATTCTTGACTTTAACAATTACTAATCTATACAACTAAAAAAGGCAGTATGTCACCAGTACTGCCTTTTTTTTGAATAAATTTAAATCCTTATTGTGCCTTTTTTGAGTCTTCATTCTTTGGAGAAAAAAGTTTCTCACTCAGTTGGTCCATCTCAGCTCCAACTCTACTTTCTACAATCTTACCATAAATCTGTGTGGTCTTTATGCTTTTGTGGCCAAGCATTTTGCTTGTAGCTTCGAGACTCACACCATTTGTCAATAGAACAGTAGTCGCAAATGTATGCCGGGCAATGTGCGTGGTCAATGGTTTTGTAATGCCACATATATCTGCCAATTCTTTAAGATAGGTATTTAGCCTTTGATTGCTTTTCATTGGTAGAAGGCGATTCTTGCTCACACATACAGGATGCTCTTTGTACTTTTCTATAATATTTAGTGCTGGTTCTAGTAAAGGAACATTACTCACATTATCATTTTTCTGTCTAGAAGTATATATCCATTTCTTACCGTTGATGCCAGTAACTAAATGATCAGAACAAAGAAGTGAAGTATCTTTGTAGGCATATCCTGTATAACAACAGAAAACAAAACAATCTCGCACCTCACTTAATCTAGGAATAGTAATTTCCTTTTCAACAATTCGCTGCAACTCTTCAGCGGTGAGATATTCCTTTTTTGTCTCTTTGGTATGTGCCTTATAAGATGACAATACATTTTTGACTAAGTAATCATATTTTACACCATAATCAAGTACTCGACTTAGATATTGCATAAACTTGACCAGTGTATTTTGATGAAGCTTTACAATAGATTTTAGGTATATCTCATATTCCATCGCAAAAGAATATTTGATCTGATCGATCTGGATATCTGATACTTGGTATTTGTACACAAGAAAATCTAGAATCCTTCCTTTGTACAATTTATAGCGATTGAAAGTAATCTTTCCAATCCCTATTCCCACAAGGCCTTCATATTGCTGATTGTGAAGCTCACATAATTCAGAAATGGTGATGGCATGTTTTTTTGAGACTTCATCTTTACCCATTAAACGATTACGAATTTCATCAACAGTAATATCTTCCTGGTTGGCCTTCATAGTATGGAATATTTGTAGTACATCCATTTTCATAGTATCCAAATGCAGATTGATGGTGCTAACCTTTTTAGAGCTGCCTTTGACCCTGCCAAAATTGGAATCCCATTCATCAAAATTTACTTTGTGGCCAGTTCCGATGTAAGCGCGCCGACCTGACAGGTACAATTGCATCATCACAGGTGATGATCCTGAATTCTTTTTATCCGACCGAAGGATAAAACTTACCTTAAGAATTTCTAACTTTTTCATTTGTATTGCATGGTTTTAAAACGTGAAAAATTACTTTCCTGTTGCCATGCAGCGTAAAATAAGTGAAGAATTGTCGCGTATAAACATTTGCGACAGCTATTTTGGTATTTGCGACGGTCGCAAATGTGTCGCAAAATAGTATGCTTTTTGACCCTTGTCGCTGAATTGTCGCATTAAATTCAGTTTAAAAAACATCAATTTAGCAATGTATTTATTCATAACTCCTTGAAAAACAAATGCCAAACAAGAAATTCATCTTGTTTGGCATTCATAAGGGTGATCCCGACAGGATTCGAACCTGTGACCCACAGATTAGAAATCTGTTGCTCTATCCAGCTGAGCTACGGAACCGTAGATATCGGATTTCTTCAAATCGGCTGCAAATGTAGTTATTATCCAGCGATTGGAAAAGAATATTTAAAAAAATATTTTTCAAAACCTGTTATGCTGTACGTGATCAGTTATTGAGATCATTGAACATATCTGACAATGGGTCCGAAAAAGATAGGCTGTTGTCCACTATATTTTTACCTATAACTTCGGATTCAGAAAGTCCGAAAAGCACTAATTCCATCATGGGCATCAGCTCTGTTTCCTTAGGTTTATATTCTTCGGTCAATTTTTTTAATCCCGCTATATTTTCTATCTTTGTTTTAAACTCCGTATCTGAATCATCATTGAGTATTTCTATGGTATTTCCACCTGAAAACCAGGCCTTGACCACGCCATAAACATCTCTGATCTCACGTTTTAGCTTTTGGTTTGGGTCAGGAAAATAAGTTGTAAATAGTTCCTTGCAAGACTTAAATATAAGATGCATAGCTACATTATAATGTCCCTCCTGCTCTCCTTCATATACAAGTTCCACCTTGCCGGTGATGGCAGGAATGACTCCCCAGAAATCGGTAATTCTCGTAGTGGTTTTAGTTTCCCCATTCAGAAGCATCCTCCTTTCTGCCGTACTGTAAAGGTTTTCAAGAGCAGATATACTCAATCTTGCAGATACACCGCTTTTGGCATCAACGTACTCACTTTCCCTGGCATTAAAACTGATCATCTCGATCAATCTCAGATGAAGCTCGGGTACATGTATGGCTTTCTTTTGGCTTTGGTGGAGTTTTGATTCCTGAGCAGTAATAGTCATTGCTGTTTCAATCGTCCTTGGATAGTGGGTCAGTATCTGACTCTCTATCCTGTCCTTAAGCGGTGTGATGATACTGCCTCGGTTGGTATAATCTTCAGGATTGGCAGTGAATACAAAAGAAATATCCAAAGGCAATCTGACTTTAAATCCTCTGATTTGGAGGTCTCCTTCCTGAAGAATATTAAATAATGATACCTGAATCCTGGCTTGTAGATCAGGTATTTCATTGATCACAAAGATGCACCTGTGGGATCTGGGTATCAACCCGTAGTGGAGTACCCGCTCGTCAGCATATGGCAATTTTAATGTGGCTGCTTTGATAGGGTCAACATCTCCTATCAGGTCTGCTATACTCACATCCGGGGTTGCCAGTTTTTCTACATATCTATCAGACCGGTGCATCCATGAGACAGGTGCGTCGTCACCTTTTTCTGATATCAGATCTCTGGCATAGCGTGACAATGGAGCTAATGGGTCATCATTGAGCTCTGATCCTGAAACTACAGGAATATACTCATCAAGCAGTGTAGTCAGCAATCTGGCAATCCTTGTTTTCGCCTGACCTCTCAGCCCTAGTAAGATGATGTTATGACCTGATAACACTGCTCTTTCGATATCAGGCAACACGGTATCTTCAAAGCCCAAGATACTGTCGAATACTTTTTCCTTTTTCTTCAATTTCTTTATGAGGTTATCACGCATTTCTGATTTTATAGACTTGGGCTGATATCCTGAAGCTTTAAGTTGACCAATAGTTTGAATATTTTTCATTTGATTTTTTATCTATATTATTATTTTTTTTTGCTGTTATAACTGTTTCGATGAACGGCGAAGCAGTTACTACAAAGAAGGATTTATGCTAATTCCAATTTTTAATATTACCGTAAGTGTAAGAGAACACATATTATGTCAATAGGTTTTTGGAATTAAGGTAAGGTATGCTAGTTTTTTCGATCCACCTTGATACTGCTCAGACTGAATAAATGATTTTTACGGTAAAATAAATGCAAAATAAAGTAATCATTTTGCCACAATCTTTTAAATTCAAGCCCAATTCTGATTGCACCAAGCAAAAAACAAAATCTTTTTTATTTCGCTTTTTTGCCTTTTTTCTTTTTTGGTTTATACTTGATATCAAATATCTGAAAACTGTCAATTCCCGTTAATTCATATACTCTGTCATTCCATTCTTTTAATACATCCATATCCTGACCCAACTTCGTTTCTTTGTTGTATCTTGTGATCAGTGATTGCAGATCTTTCTCAGCAACTTTATATGCATTTTTCATAGCAGTCACATCACGGAGCATTTTAAGTTTTTCATCCAGATTCACCCGAATGATTTCTGCTAAATCAAATAGAATATTTTGGTAAGCCAGATTTTCTTTAGTTCGGGGCAGGTTATATTTGCTGTTTTCGATGTCCAGCGTGGTGAGCGTAGTATACAGAATAGTGTCGGCGTATTTATTGACATCAAAGTAGATAGAAATGGAAGGTTTTGATATTAAAGTGTCAGATAAAATATTTGTTACCTGATCGAGATAATTGTCTTTATTCCACACCAAAACTCCTTTTATTGCGAGTAACATGTTTTCAGAGTCCTTCTTGTCAGGAGGGTAATAGTTGGACTGAAACGCTTTCAACCATATATGTCTCACTTTGTTGAGTTGACTTAGGGTCATGGGGATCACATTTTCACACTTCCAAAAAGTACTATCATAAGGAGTGCTCAAGATACGAAAATACAACTCTTTGCTAGTATTTTCATTATTAGTATAAAAAGGCCGGTTATAGTCATAATAGTGAATGATTCCATTGTTTTTAAAATGGTTTTGTTTGACTTGTGTTTTATTGGTCATCGGATATCGGTAAGAATAACTGAAGTTGGTGAACGTCAGATTTCCCATATTCTTTTCAACATCGGAAAATCTGTAAACCAGGTCCATATCTACATCTTCAGGCCATTGGGCATTGAGAAATGGATTAAGATTAGTGCGATCTATCTGTAGTTTTAATTGTTTGACCGTCCATGTTTTGTTGCAGATCCATATTTCTCCATAAAAATGTCCTGTCGAATCTGACACGGCGGGTTCAAACTCCAGATGCAATGTATTTTCAGAATTCTGTATTCCAGGTGTAAAATGCCATAAACTATCCAAAGATTTTTCCACATAAGACAGTAGCGGATTTGAAGGCATTCTTTTGCTTCTATGTAGTGGAGAATGGATAATCATAGCGATAGAATGCCAGATATCGGGTGTGGAAGCCAAAAATCTATTAGGCGCAACAGCTGTCAGAGATTTTTCAATAATTGCTGTTCTACCGTTTTTATATTCCAATTTGAGCACTTTTGTACCCTGTACTGTGGTGTTAAAGTACAAGCCTGTCATTTCAGTATTACCCAAGACGTCTTGTGTCTCATAATAAAAATAGGCCCGACTTTGAAACAATTGTTTTTTCCTAAGCTTTTCGATGGCAGTTTTTAACTTTTCTTTTTGTTCTTCGTTTACTTCATCAGTGTCAGAGGCCAGAAATTGTTCCTCTTCCAGCATGACCACAGCACTATCCTTTATTGTGCTTACAGGCAGGAGTTTTACTGAAAACCCTATTTTTGAAAAAACCAGGGTATCATCTGAAATGACAAAGGGAATTTTGAATACACCTTCTTCATTGGTAAGAAATGTTTCTCCGGATTTCAAAGATGTCACTACGCAGTATGATATCTTTACCGAAGTTTCCTGTTCTGAAACAAATGCCACTAAAGGTCTTTGGCCAAAAACGAAGGTGAGCTGCCAAATCAGAAATAATGCAACATAGATACTCTTCATAAGCTTATAATAAATGGTCAATTACTTTGAAATTACAAAAATCCGCTAATTATTTGATACAAAAGGTGAATTTGAACTAAATATAGCCTCCTGGACTCAAAAATAGATAAAAAATCACGGAAAATTAACATTTATAATTGAAATTGAAAAGAACTATAATATTACAAATAATTATAGTGGACAGAAAATATTCTGCGAAAAATATAAAACATAATGTATTGTAAATTAAATAATTATGATGGTAAATTTTCGCATTTAATTTTCTATTTGGTATAATAATTTGATTCATACTTCACAATCAGCTTATCCATCAGATCATAATTCCTTGCTAATACTCTCTTTTTGTTAATGGGTTTATTTTTAAAAAGGTCAATATTTGAACTACTTCGAAAATAAATATTTTATGATAATCAAACGTTTTTACCATCTCCCTTGCCTAATTGGCAGGCAGGCTAAAATGGAAACGCATGATTATCAATGCAGTAGAAATCACTTTTGTTTAATTTTAATTCATCCACGACTTTTTAGGGATGATTAATATTTACATTTCATCATTAGCCATCAAGAAGCTAGTGCAGGCTTTGGTTTTTACTTCTTTTCAAATGTCCATACATCATTGTCGTATCTGAAATCTGGATGATTAGGTGTACCCCCATATTTTCCCCCAGTCATAATAATTTTATTTTTGTGGACTGTAGCAGCGATTCCACCGCGAGGAAGCCAAGGGGCTGTATGTGTTAGCCATTTTTTCCCATTATTACTAGACAAGATTTGGCTTGAAAACTGCCCATTTCGGTTGCAGCCAATTAGCCAAATTTCATTGTCAAATACTTGTGCAGAATATCCGTATATTTGTTCACCCTTTACAATCTCGTGAGATATTTTTTGCCAATTCAAAGCATCAGTTGAACTCCAGACATCATTGTCAAGCAAGTAAAGTGTATTGTTCAACATTACGACTTGACTTCCGCTTCTTTTGCCTAATGGCAGGTTTTCTTTTTGCTTTATCCAAGTAATTCCGTCTGCCGAATTCCAAATGTCGGAGAATTTATTGTCTTTGTCTTCTCCACCAATAATCCAGATTTTGTCGTCAAAGATGAATGGATGATAGAAAAATCGTTTTGGCAAATTACTTGTCTTTGAAATTGTTTCCCATTTCTTAAAGTCAGTAGTCTTAAAAATTTCAGGTTTAAACTCAAATTGTTCAATGTTGCCCTTAAAATATCCAAGCCCGTATATTGCTCCATTGAATTGAACATAGTCTAAAAATGCAAGATTGTTGATTGAGTTATAAAGAAGAGATTTTGTCCACCTTTTACCATCTGTTGAAAACCAAGTTCCGTCTGGATGAAATACCCAAATTGTATCTCTTTGGCTGAACATTTGGAAGTTATAATTCTTTCTCCATTCGGCACTATCCAATAGTTTTGTCCACACGTATGAAGTGTCAATTATCCCTTTTTCTGCTTCAAACACTTTCTCATTCTTTGGTTTGTTTTGGCAGGAAAATAGAATTAGGAATAGTAAAGAGTACATATATCTCATGTTCTAAAGTCTTTTACTGTTTGCGATGAAGTAAAGTTTGCCACTAAGTTTGGGTGTTGCCGAAGGTTGGGATTTGGATTATGTCAGGCCAATTTTAGTACATAATTTTAATAATTGAATAACCTTACAATTACTTCCTGCTGTCCAACTTTTGCAAAACCGATGTGTGTACTTTGAATGACAAATATACGAGCAAAATCATAATCATCCAACTCTTCGCAAAACAAGTAGGCTAAAGAGTGAAAGCCCGTAGGAAAAATATCCAACTGTTTGAAAGTCTGTCACTCATACGCGGGCTTAATGTCCTGAAGTTTTAGCAAGATCCAGTTATCTTAAATTGATCTATACACTGAAATGATTTGCATTCACGAACACCATAAAGAATAAGTAATACCTAAAAATCTAAAATGATAATCTATTATGACCTCCAAATACTTCAAAATCAGTCGCTTTGCTCACTTTTAGCTTCGCACCATAGTGGTGACTATGATTTGTCGCTAAAAGTGCTGATTTTCTTGTATTTGAAGCTCTCACTACGAATCTCATTTTAGATATTTAGGTAATAAGGAAAGTGGGTGATTAAACAGAAATAACCATGAATGTTGCGAAGTAAAAACGTGATACGAAATCTCATTGCATAGAGGCAGGAGAATTTAAAAACCTGACGATATCTCCATTCTATAAAATTTAATGTTTCATGTCTGACACCGCTACCAAGACTGCCCGATCTCAATTGTGAAGTATGATAGTGCTACAAGGGAAGAAACCATAAAACTGGGTGGAAAGGGTTCAGCAGGGTTTTTATGGATTGTGTTCCGAGCACAAAGGAAACTTATTTGTTGTACTTCGTTTATTATGAAAGAGATGCATGCAGGGCTGCTGAAGGGAAGATTGGTGCAGCGCCTTCAAAACTCCTTAAAAAATGGATCATAGGTACTTACGTCAACTAAATTAGATGTTCAACCATAAGATTAAAACTCGTCATCTCTTAATTCAACCCGCTTTAACTTTTATTTAAACCACAAAAATCTCTTAGAAAAATGATCATTCAGGGAACGATATTTTTCCCATACAGACAGACGGTACTCCTTCTCTGCTTCCAAAATTCACAGGGTTGCCTGCAATTGTTTCGTTGGCCAGTACAGCGAACAGCACAGCCTCTTTAGCATCACCTGATATACCCAACTCATCACACAGAGAAAATGTACACTCTGGCAACATGCACTTCATTGATGCCACCATCAGTGGATTATGCGCACCGCCGCCACTCATGTAAACTTTAAAATGGTGTGCACCGATCACATTTCTGATGGCATCAGTGATAGTTTCAGCGCTTAGTATGTTGAGCGTAGCCATGATATCTTCATGTGAGATATCAGTCAGATTTTCTTTTTCCAAAGCATCATGAACATATTGCAAATTAAACACTTCCGGTCCGGTGGTCTTTGGAAATTTTAATCTGAAGAAATAATGATCCTTTAGAGATTGTACCAGTTTATTATTGACCATACCTTTGGAAGCCATTTGAGCATTTTTATCAAATGGCAGGTTATAATTTTTTTTCATAAAAGCGTCCATCAGTGTATTGCCTGGTCCTGTATCTGTTACAAACACCTTGGAAGCATCTCCATCTCCCGGCAAATATGTAAAATTGCCAATTCCACCCATATTGAGCATAATTCGGTCTTCTCCCGGTTCTGAAAAGATGAGATAATCTCCATAAACTGCGAGCGGAGCTCCTTCACCACCGGCAGCAAGGTGTTTTTGTCTGAAATCACTTACTGTAATGATACCTGTTTTGACAGATATATGGTCACCATCGCCTATTTGCAATGTAGTATTTGGAAATCCTTCCTGCATATGCTGGTGCTTCGGGGCGTGCATGACAGTTTGACCATGACTGGCGATAAGATCTACATGTCCGTGGTCTATTTTATTTTTTTCCAAAAATTCATTGATCATCTCACCATGGAGTAAACCAATCCATTCATTGAGCATAGCCATGTAAGGAAAATTGATAGTCTCCTTGGCAAATATTTCTTTTATTCTGTTTTTTATTTCGTCTGAATAATCGGTCGTTTGAAAAGCAATAAGGCTGACTTGTGTATATCTGCCGGCTCCTGATACTTTACAGAGTGCTATATCGAGTCCATCAAGTGAGGTGCCGGACATAAGACCTATGATCATTCTGGAATCAGAAGATGCCATAGCATGCAGTTTTCTAATGTTATTATTCATAACTTTCAAATTTGTTCAAGCAAATATAATGAATTATGGATGAAATCCTGATATCGATATGGTACTTCTTAAAAAATAGAAAGGTATCCGTTATGATACCTTTCCTGTAATTATTAAATTTGCTTTAGTGGTGCCCGGAGCGGGACTTGAACCCGCACGTCCTAACGAACACATGCCCCTCAAACATGCCTGTCTACCAATTTCAGCACCCGGGCTTTTTTTCAGGCTGCAAAAATACTCTGTTTTTTCTATTTTTAAAATAATTACATTCATTATCGAAAATAAATTTTTCGCAATATAAGTTTTCATTTTTTTTTAGAAAAAATGGTACCCGGCCAATGAGCTATTAGTATGTTTACAATTAAACTTTTACTAAAACAAGCTGTCTTCTTACTTTATAATACAATATTCCATATATTTGTAAAGTTTTTATTTTTGGTAACTTCATATTATTTTGAAAAAATCATTTGTTTTTATTGGTGTATTTATTTTTCAGTCTTTGTTGATGTATAGCAAAGATAGTATCACTGTGTACATGTTTTTACTTGACGAATGCAGAATATGTCAGGAATTATCACCAGAAATGAATGCCATCTACGAAAAGTATGGGAATGCAATAGGTTTTATCGGATTATTTCCCAACTTTTCATCAAAGAAAAAAGGAATAGATGCATTTAAGAAAAAATACAACATAAAATTCAACACAAAAACAGATTACTTCAAAACTCAGGCCACTAAATTCACCGCAACCATACTTCCTGAAGTCATAGTCTACAATGAGACGACAAAAGAGATCATTTACAGAGGTAGTATCAATGACTTATTTTATTCTCCGGGAAAAAGAAGACAACATATCGCCAATCACTACCTCCGTGATGCATTGCATGCAACACTAAAAAATCAGATACCGGCTATCAGGGAAACTAAACCTGTAGGTTGTTTTATTAATTTTAACGATGCTTTAAATTAAATTTAATTATTATGTATAATAATTTTATAATCATTCTTTTGTTTGCATTTTCATCCATTTCGATCGAGGCGCAGCCCACATTTTCAAAAGATGTAGCTCCCATTATATTCAAACATTGTACTGTATGTCACCGACAAGGTGAAATAGGTCCGATGACACTCACAAACTATGAAGAAGTCAAAAACTGGGCATCGACCATCAAGTATGTCACGACAAATAAAATCATGCCTCCATGGAAGGCAGATCAATCATATTCAAGATTTGTGGATGAAAATTACTTATCATCATCACAGATCAAAACCATTTCAGATTGGGTAGATGCAGGCTCACCGGAAGGAAATCCTTCCAATACCCCCAAACTTCCCGAATTTCCTGTCAATTCATTACTAGGTACTCCGGATTTGGTTTTGCCTTTCAAAAAATCCTACATCCATAAAGGAAACGGCAAAGATGAATATCGTTATTTTGTGATTCCGACAGGACTGACTGAAAGCAAAAAAATCAAGGCTATTGAACTCCGTCCCGGCAATAAAAAAATAGTACACCATGCCCTATTTTTTGCTGACCAGACTGGAAAAGCCAGGCAATACGACGAGAAGACGCCTGAGTACGGATTTTCACCCGATGAAAATGCTGACTTTCGTGTTTTTGAAGTGATCACAAGAGAACAATACCCAGGATATGTACCCGGTCAGAAACCCAGAAACTTTCCGGATGGACTTGCTCAAATTCTTCCGGCTAATAGTGATCTGGTCATACAAATGCATTATGCACCGTGGAGTGTGGATGAAGCCGACTCTTCAACTGTAAATATATTTTTTGCCAAAGATAATGAAGTGATAGACCGTACTGTCAAGGATTACATTATGCTTCCTTTCAATTTAGTCACCGGTGCAGCAAGCTTTGTGATCCAGGCAAATCAGGTTAAAAAATTTGAAGGAGTATACTCAGTGCCTTCAGATATCAGCCTGATAGGTATATTTCCACACATGCATTTATTGGGAAAAAACTGGGAGGTATTTATAGAAAATACAGATGGGTCAAAGACAAACCTGATCAAAATCAATGACTGGGATTTCAACTGGCAAGGCGGCTACTATTTTGACAAATACAAAATAGCTAAAAAGGGCAGTAAAATCAGAGCTTTTGCTACCTATGACAATACTAAAAATAATCCTAATAATCCCAACAACCCTTTAAAACCTGTATCCTGGGGAGAAGGAACAAAGGATGAGATGTATTACCTTCCACTCTTGTACGTGCCGTATAAACAAGGTGATGAAAATGTGGTTTTTGATAATCATGTAAGTCCAACAAATCAAGTAATAGACAAAACAACCATAAAAGCATCGATACAACCAAATCTTGTAGGACGTAACAATGCGACACCTGTACACATCACCTTCGAAATGGAAAGAGGTATGCCTGCTACCATATCTATACGCAATATGATGGGACAATTGGTCAGGACTCTTCGTGACAATGAGTATTATTCACAAGGAGAACACATCGTTCATCTGGAGTCACAACACTATGCAAAAGGTATGTACTTTATCAATATCACAGCCGGACAACAGCATGTTTCGTTGCCGCTGATCATAAGTGAAGATTGATGTGTTGATAATAAATTATATAGCCGACGTATAATGATCCGGCTGATCCGGGATAACATAGCGAAAGCTTATATTTTACCTTTTGTTAATAAGTTGAAGAATAATAATTCAAGTGGTGAAAATACCTACTTCTTTTGAAATTCATTAGAATAAGTTTTACCTAAAAATCTAAAATGGTAATCTATTACGACCTCCAAATACTGTATTCTGATTTAGAAACAACATGACCATGCCGTCAGGTGTGCTGACGGTTCCTTCACTAACTTGAGCTCCCACTCAATTTTGCTGTTGCACCGTTCAGTCATATACCATAACTTGTGCCGCATTGGCGGTAGTGGTGACTACAGTATAGCTGCACACAGTATGATTTGTCGCTAAAAGTGCTGATTTTCTTGTATTTGAAGCTCTCACTACGAATCTCATTTATTCAGGATTATTATTTTTAGCGCAACTGAAATAATTTATTTTTGAATAGGATAACTCAATGATCTCGTCTATGACATAGAACAGAGTAAAGGATATACTCCATAATGTGTTGCACTGAGAGTAACCAAGGGACTGAACTGAGCTAAGTCGAATTGTGTTGTAACTGTGATAGCCTCTCTCATCCAATCAAAGGCTAGTTAGCTTCCTATCATTAAATCGGGATAAATAGACAAAATTAATATTAAATTTGTGTAATAAAGTGAAAATTTTGGGTAGCTTCAATATGACAAAGTTGGTGGTCAGAAGATACAAATCATGAAAGAAAATGGGCTTACATAAAATTTAAGCCCTACAATTTTCATTGCAAGGCTTTCATAAAAAGATTGCAATAGCACCACACGGACTACTTTTCGCACTAAAAAGGAGAGAGCCGTACAACTTTCGCTGGACGGCTCTCATCAAAAAAGGCGGTGACCTACTCTCCCACTTTCGCAGTACCATCGGCGCTGAGGGGCTTAACTTCTCTGTTCGGAATGGGAAGAGGTGGAACACCCTCGCTATAACCACCTATATCTTTAGGCTTTCTCTCACACTTATCCATGTTCCACTCCAGATAAGTATTTCCTCTATTATTTCTTTTTTCTTCTTTTCAATGACAGTATGGAGACAAAGTTTCGATTCACAGTCCGTAAAAATCTTTGCTCTTTTTTGTAAAAAAAAGGAAGCATTCAGGTAATTAGTACTACTCGGCTCCATACATCACTGCACTTCCACCTGTAGCCTATCAACGTCGTCATCTGCAACAACCCTTTTAGTCTTGCGACAATGGAATACTCATCTTGAAGTTGGCTTCGCGCTTAGATGCTTTCAGCGCTTATCCTTTCCATACATAGCTACCCAGCGGTACACCTGGCGGCATAACTGGTACACTAGAGGTATGTCCAACACGGTCCTCTCGTACTAGTGTCAGATCTTCTCAATATTCCTACGCCCACAGTAGATAGAGACCGAACTGTCTTGCGACGTTCTGAACCCAGCTCGCGTGCCACTTTAATGGGCGAACAGCCCAACCCTTGGGACCTTCTCCAGCCCCAGGATGTGACGAGCCGACATCGAGGTGCCAAACCTCCCCGTCGATGTGAGCTCTTGGGGAGATAAGCCTGTTATCCCCGGCGTACCTTTTATCCTTTGAGCGATGGCCCTTCCATACGGAACCACCGGATCACTTTAGCCGACTTTCGTCCCTGATCGACCCGTCGGTCTCCCAGTCAAGCTCCCTTATACTAATACGCTCTTCGCATGATTACCGACCATGCTGAGGGAACCTTTGCAAGCCTCCGTTACTCTTTTGGAGGCGACCACCCCAGTCAAACTACCCACCACACAATGTCTGGCGCTTGTAGCGCCATTAGAACCTAAGCATAAGAAGGGTGGTATTTCAACGGCGACTCCATCACCACTAGCGTGACAACTTCATAGTCTCCCACCTATCCTACACATCTTATACTCAAGCTCAATGTGAAGCTATAGTAAAGGTGCACGGGGTCTTTTCGTCCCACTGCGGGTAACCGGCATCTTCACCGATACTTCAATTTCACCGAGCTCATGGCTGAGACAGTGCCCAGATCGTTACACCATTCGTGCAGGTCGGAACTTACCCGACAAGGAATTTCGCTACCTTAGGACCGTTATAGTTACGGCCGCCGTTTACTGGGGCTTCAGTCAATACCTTCGCTTGCGCTAAGCACCTTCCTTAACCTTCCAGCACCGGGCAGGTGTCAGACCCTATACATCATCTTACGATTTCGCAGAGTCCTGTGTTTTTGCTAAACAGTCGCCTGGGCCTTTTCACTGCGGCTCCATTTTTACACGGAGCGCCTCTTCTCCCGAAGTTACGAGGCCATTTTGCCTAATTCCTTAGCCATGATTCACTCGAGCGCCTTAGGATACTCTCCTCGACTACCTGTGTCGGTTTACGGTACTGGCTCTGTATACCTGAAGCTTAGCGGTTTTCTTGGAAGCTTACTTGGGGACATTATCAGGGTCTTGCATGCAAAACCCTGTACTATCGTGCCTCAGATCATCGGCGGATTTGCCTACCGAATCAACTCCTACACACTTCAACGAACAATTCCGTCTGTTCGCAGTCCTTACGTGTCTCCGTCACCACATCGCAGTATACACAGGTACCGGAATATTAACCGGTTTCCCATCGGCTTCGCCTCTCGGCTACACCTTAGGCCCCGACTAACCCTGATCTGATTAGCATAGATCAAGGAAACCTTAGTCTTACGGCGGGAAGGGATCTCACCTTCCTTATCGTTACTTATGCCTACATTTTCTTTTCTAAGCTCTCCAGCTCACCTCACAGCAAACCTTCGCCGACCTTAGAATGCTCCCCTACCATCCGCCTACGGCGGATCCAGAGCTTCGGTAACTATCTTGATGCCCGATCATTTTCCGCGCAAGAACGCTCGACTAGTGAGCTGTTACGCACTCTTTAAATGAATGGCTGCTTCCAAGCCAACATCCTAGCTGTCTGTGCATTCTCACATCGTTTGTTCAACTTAGATAGTATTTGGGGACCTTAGCTGCTGGTCTGGGTTGTTTCCCTCTCGGCTATGGACCTTAGCACCCATAGCCTCACTGCCGGTGCAGTGTAATGGCATTCGGAGTTCGTCAGGGGTTGGTAGGCAGTGACGCCCCCTAGCCCTATCGGTAGCTCTACCTCCATCACACTCTCGCCGACGCTGCACCTAAATGCATTTCGGGGAGTACGAGCTATCTCCCAGTTTGATTGGCCTTTCACCCCTACCCACAAGTCATCCGAAAACTTTTCAACGTTTACCAGTTCGGTCCTCCAGTGGGAGACTATCCCACCTTCAACCTGCTCATGGGTAGATCACTAGGTTTCGCGTCTACCCCCACTAGCTCAGCCGCCCTGTTCAGACTCGCTTTCGCTCCGCCTCCGGACCTGAAGTCCTTAAACTCGCTAGTGAGGAGTAACTCGTAGGCTCATTATGCAAAGGCACGCCGTCATACGCCATAGGCGCACTCCGACCGCTTGTAAGCGCATGGTTTCAGGTTCTTTTCACTCCCTTTCTTAGGGTTCTTTTCACCTTTCCTTTACAGTACTGGTTCGCTATCGGTCTCTCAGTAGTATTTAGCCTTACCAGATGGTGCTGGCATATTCAGACAGAATTTCTCCGGTTCCGCCTTACTCTTTTCTCACTAATATATCCTTTCGTATACGGGGCTATCACCCTCTCCGGCCAACTTTCCCAAGTCGTTCCACTCTCTATATATTAGCTTTTGGGCTCCACCGCTTTCGCTCGCCACTACTTACGGTATAACTATTGTTCTCTTTTCCTCCGGTTACTTAGATGTTTCAGTTCTCCGGGTTTTCTCCCGCCTCGCGGTCGGGTTGCATATCTTCAATATGCAGGGTTGCCCCATTCGGACATCTACGGATCAACGCTCGTTTGCAACTCCCCGTAGCTTTTCGCAGCTTACCACGTCCTTCGTCGTCTCTGAGAGCCAAGGCATCCACCATACGCCCTTATTTGCTTCCTAATCTTAAAAATTATTTTCCGTCCGGAATTCTCATCCCAAACTATTTTTACACTCGTGTTTCTACTCTTTTCTTTTTCTCCAAACTTGTCAATGAACTTTTTTCCTACTCTTACAATTTCTTAACCCCAATTACTATCAAGGCAATCCAATCATAATTTCAAATTTCTTCTTTATATCGCCTCCTTCCTTCGATGGAGTCTTCTTTCTCTTTGGTGGAGGATAAGGGAGTCGAACCCTTGACCTCTAGAATGCAAATCTAGCGCTCTAGCCAGCTGAGCTAATCCCCCGCTTTGACTCTTTCTCTTTTTCTGTAGTCTCGGGCGGACTTGAACCGCCGACCCCTACATTATCAGTGTAGTGCTCTAACCAGCTGAGCTACGAGACTCTCATATTCCCACATACAAGTCGTCTCATCTTCGCTACTCTTTTTTCCTTAACGCAGCTGAGCGATCATCTATCTCCTTCTCTCTCTTTCTATCTCTTTTCTCTTCTCTCTTCTTTCTCTCTTCTCTTCTTTCTCTCTCCCCTCTTTCTCTTTATCCACCAACACGAGGATGCAATACTTAATGCCTTAATATATTCCGGTAAAAATTCTTCCAATACCTCCATATCTCTCTTCCATCTCAACGGCCTCGCTCTTAAAAGGAGGTATTCCAGCCACACCTTCCGGTACGGCTACCTTGTTACGACTTAGCCCCAGTTACTGATTTTACCTTAGATAGCTCCCCGTAAAGTCACCATCTTCAGGTACCCCCAGCTCCCATGGCTTGACGGGCGGTGTGTACAAGGTCCGGGAACGTATTCACCGCGCCATGGCTGATGCGCGATTACTAGCGATTCCACCTTCATGGAGTCGGGTTGCAGACTCCAATCCGAACTGGGACCAGCTTTTTGGGATTGGCTCCACCTCGCGGCTTGGCTACCCTCTGTACTGGCCATTGTAGCACGTGTGTCGCCCTAGGCATAAAGGCCATGATGATTTGACGTCATCCCCACCTTCCTCGCGGCTTACGCCGGCAGTCTCGCTAGAGTCCCCAACTTAATGATGGTAACTAACGATAGGGGTTGCGCTCGTTGCGGGACTTAACCCAACACCTCACGGCACGAGCTGACGACAACCATGCAGCACCTTGTTTCGTGTCCCGAAGGAAAAGCACCTTTCAGTGCCGGTCACTCACATTCTAGCCTAGGTAAGGTTCCTCGCGTATCATCGAATTAAACCACATGCTCCACCGCTTGTGCGGACCCCCCGTCAATTCCTTTGAGTTTCATCCTTGCGGACGTACTCCCCAGGTGGCTAACTTATCGCTTTCGCTTGGACGCGCAACCTCATAGCCCACACATCGAGTTAGCATCGTTTAGGGCGTGGACTACCAGGGTATCTAATCCTGTTCGCTACCCACGCTTTCGTGCCTCAGCGTCAATCAAGGCCCAGTTAGCTGCCTTCGCAATTGGTGTTCCATGACATATCTATGCATTTCACCGCTACATGTCACATTCCGCTAACCTCAACCCAATTCAAGAAAAACAGTATCAATGGCAGTTCTATCGTTAAGCGATAGGATTTCACCACTGACTTATTTTCCCGCCTGCGGACCCTTTAAACCCAATAAATCCGGATAACGCTTGGACCCTCCGTATTACCGCGGCTGCTGGCACGGAGTTAGCCGGTGCTTATTCCGCAGATACCGTCACTCCACCATAAATGATGGGTCTTCGTCTCTGCTAAAAGCAGTTTACAATCCATAGGACCTTCATCCTGCACGCGGGATGGCTGGTTCAGACTTCCGTCCATTGACCAATATTCCTTACTGCTGCCTCCCGTAGGAGTCGGGTCCGTGTCTCAGTACCCGTGTGGGGGGCCACGCTCTCACGCCCCCTATTGATCGTAGCCTTGGTAGGCCGTTACCCTACCAACTAGCTAATCAAACGCACACCCATCTCTAAGCGCCTCAGCTTTAATAATAAATCTCTATATCTATTATCACATCCGGTATTAATCCCAGTTTCCCAGGGCTATCCCAAACTTAAAGGTAGGTCATGTACGCGTTACTCACCCGTGCGCCGCTCTCAAGCCCCGAAGGACTCTACCGCTCGACTTGCATGTATTAGGCCTCCCGCTAGCGTTCATCCTGAGCCAGGATCAAACTCTCCATAGTATGATCTTTAGCGGCTCTATCTCTTCTTAAAGAAATCGCTACTTTTTTCTAATATTTTCTTAAGGTCCGTCTTAATATCTTCTTTTCAAGGGGATTCCAAATCCTCCTTACCTATATTCTCTTATTAAGTACTACTATCCAATCGTGTCAATGAACTTTTTCTTTCTATATCTATCACCTCAATCCCTTCGGATCAGGCATCTTTATATACTTACTCTATCTCCCCAAAATCCACATCCCTATTCTCTCTCTTCATCTCTTTGGGGCCGCAAAGATAATACTTATTTCCTCTATCAGCAAAATATTATCCACTTTATTTTTAAATCTTTTTCGAAATATTCAGCAGACCCCTTCAATTCTCTCTCCTCCCACTCTCATTCATCTATCATCATACCCCTTCCACAACTCCTATAATACTCCTTCTAATACTTTCCCCGCTTTTGGGAGCGCAAAGGTAAGGGGAAATTGTAATTACTGTCAAATTATTTTATATATTTTTTTCTAATATGAAAACATATTTTTTTCTATATGTATAGAAAATTTATTATAAGTGGTTTAAGTATATGATATAAGGGTATATATATCCTGAACACAATAGTCCTACACATCGCCATGTCGTTCCCAGTAGTTTTGGTCTTCCACTTCTGCTATAAGACTCAGATAAGACTGATACCTTAAATAGTTGATTTCTCCATCATTGACAGCTTTTATTATGGCACAACCAGGCTCATTTCGATGGGTACAATTTGAAAATCTGCACTTCTCAGAAATTTTAAAGAATTCTCTAAAATTATGTGCTACATCCATAATTTCAAGATGCGTGAAAGATAAAGATTTGATGCCGGGAGTATCAATGATGCTTCCACCTCCTGACAAATCATACATTTGTGCGAAAGTAGTAGTATGTTGACCTTTTCCTGAAAAATCTGATATTTCTTCTGTTTTCAGGTTCAAATCAGGCTCGATACAATTTACAAGTGTGGATTTCCCTACACCAGATTGCCCTGCCACCATAGTGGTCTTATCTTTCAGCAGTTTGGAAAGCAGATCGATTCCTTCCAAAGTGAGAGTAGACGTATGTAATACTCTATGACCTATCTTTGTATAAAGTTCATTCAAAATAGAATATTGACTAATTTCATCATCAGAATATAAATCAAATTTATTAAAAACAATAATGACAGGGATAGAATAAGGTTCAGTCATAATTAGAAACCTGTCTATAAAGCCCAATTTTAGATTAGGTTCCCGCATTGTTACAATTAATAATGCCTGATCAATGTTACTTGCAAGCAGATGGAGCTGATGTTTTTTCCTTGGTGATTGTCTTACGACGTAATTTCGTCTTGGTGAGATATGTTTAATAATGCCCTTATTGCCTCCTTCATCTGATTCCATTTCAAAATCTACTTCATCACCAACAGCAATAGGGTTAGTTAATTTTTTATCATCCAGTTTGAGTTTACCGACTGTGCGGCATTCGATGATTGCAGATTCATGAGTTTTTACATGATACCAACTACCCGTAGATTTGACAACTATACCTTTCAAATGTTTCATATTGAAGGTGATTGCTCATGGACAGCAATTGAAATTTCTTTGATCAAAGCCGGACTCTTCTCAATAGCATTGCCCACGACGATAATGTCCGCACCTGCAAGTGCATTGGCAGCAGCTTTTTCCGGTGTAGAAATACCACCTCCAACTATCAATGGAATACTGATACTACTACTTACAGCAGAAATCATAGACTCTGATACCGGAATATTTGCACCACTACCTGCATCTAAATATATTTGTTTGAGCCCCAGCATTTCTCCAGCTACTGCTGTACATAAGGCAATGTCATCCTTATTTGATGGTATAGGGTAGGTATTGCTCATATATTGTACGCTGGTCATGATACCTCCATGCACCAGGATATACCCTGTAGAGATAATTTCGAGTGGGCTGATTTTTAAGAATGGAGCCGCAACCACGTGATTTCCTATCAGTAATTCCGGATTTCTTCCGGATATCAATGACAAAAACAGGATAGCGTCTGCTTTGTAGCTTAATTGAAAAGAATTGCCCGGAAATAAAATGAGGGGAATCGGACACAGTTCTTTAATGGATTTTAGCACATGATCTAACATATCATTGACTACTAAGCTGCCACCAATAAAAAAGTAATCGACGCCGGCATCCAAAGATTGTTCAATAATATTTTGTATATTTGCCAGCCGCATTTTATCGGGATCTATCAATACTGCAAATCTTTTACTCCCTGATGATTTAGCAGCTGAAAAGCCTGTATATATATTATTGTCCTTCACTAACTATATTTGAATACTTTAAAAAAAATGTAAAACACCATTAATTTTTTAACACTACGAATCCTTTAAATTTCCCCACTCCAAATCATAATGACCAATGATCGTTTTTTGGATCGTTTTCTTTAAGGAGTAAAAATCATTTACTCTGGATGGGAGCTCAACATTCAATCATCTCCTTCCTTACCTTAAAGATGGCTTAAAAAAGGAAGAAGTTTTTTTATATTAATTATTGATTTTAGATAACTCGATAATGCCATAAGTGCCATAAAGGTAATGAATTTTTATACCTTTTATTTCAATGTCGTTTAGATAAGGAATTTTTCTTTGTTTTTACCCTATCTAAATCTTTCCCTTACAAGGGAAAGATTTCATAATGAGGCCTTAACTAAATGACATTGCTTTTATTTATTTTGGTTCAGGGGTGAATAACAAATTGCATAAATTCATATTTTCTTCCCCGCTTCCCTCATTGCTAAAGGGACGAGCCACTCAAGCTAACCACATTTTTACCGAATTATAAGAATAATAGTGAAAACGTGCAATTTGTTATACATGCTTGGTTCAGAGTACGTTTAATGGCTGTATCCCATTTTGCACTAAAATTGTTTAAACTGCCCGCTACCCTCATTCCCTAAAGAGCCTGTCAAGCTACGCTTGAGACGTCCCACCCTTTAACACTTAACTATTAGGATAATCCACTAAATTGGAAACTTAAAAATTATATAATATAGTGCAATTTTGGGATACACCCCATTTAATTTTTCAACTGTTTTTATAATACGGGTATGCTTGAGAAAACTTTTTTTCTTTAATTTCTATCCACCAAAGTCTGAAAGCCAAGGCAAATATAATAATTATCCCACCTGAAATAGCCCACCATCCTGGGTTTTCACCATATCCGATAAATACCCAAACCGGATTCAGTAGTGGTTCGAGCATAGCGATGAGTGAACTTTCGATGGCAGGTAAATACTTCTGACCATAAATGAAAAGAAAATAACCCATACCTAACTGCCCAAAACCCAAGATCATCAGATAGTTGTTTTCAATCATAGTTGGAAAAGGTGATTTGAAAAACCATGGTAAAGTGATCATACAGACCAAAATATTACCCAAAAAGACGGCTCCGGGTTGAAATTCCGGTTTATTCATTTTCTGAGTGACCAACAATCCGGTAAGGACAAGTCCACTTGCCAGGGCCAGCCAAATACCTAGCCAATTATCGGGTTTTGAAAATTGCTCTACGAAAAATAAAGCCATTCCAATAAAACATACTACTACAGTGAAAATATTTATTTTCTTGATCTTACTCCTAATCAGATATGGCTCCAGGATGAGTACGAATGCTGGAGCAGTATACTGAAGAAATATTGCATTGGCGGCTGTGGTAAGTTTTGTCGCTGTGACAAATGAAATCAACAAAGGTGCATAAAAAAAACAACTTATCAAGGACAATCTATTGAACTTAAAAAGGGATTTTCTGAATATCAAAAGAAAAATAACAGCTGCGTAAAGACTCCTGTAGAACAAAATAGTGAAAGCATCCTGTGGCAGCAATTTGATAAACAACCCACCTGTACTCCAAAGGATAGCAGCTACAATGGTAGCGAAAATTGCGTAAGTCCTTTTATTGTCCATCAAATCACACCACTGAACTGCTTTAAGAATCTGGCGTCATTTTCAAAAAGTTGTCTGATGTCCGTGATTTTAAACTGAAGCATAGCTTGTCTTTCTATACCCATACCAAAAGCAAATCCACTATATACTGTCGGATCAATACCGCAATTTCTTAAAACATTTGGATCGACCATACCACAACCCAAAATTTCAAGCCATCCTGTCCCTTTGGTAATTCTATAATCATCATCCGTCTTCAATCCCCAATAGACATCCATTTCAGCACTTGGTTCTGTAAAAGGAAAAAACGAAGGTCGAAGTCTGATATCTGTTTTTGGTCCATACATCTCTCGTGCAAAATACAAGAGAGTTTGTTTCATATCAGCAAAAGAGACACCTTTATCTATATATAATCCCTCTACCTGATGAAACTGACAGTGTGATCTGGATGAAATTGTTTCGTTCCTGTATACTCTGCCCGGCGCGATAATTCTGATCGGTGGCTTCTGAGTAGTCATAATTCTGGCCTGAACGGATGAAGTATGGGTGCGGAGCAATTCTATGGTTGAATCCTTCAAGTAAAACGTGTCCTGCATGTCTCTTGCCGGATGATCTTCAGGGGTATTCATAGCTGTAAAATTGTGCCAATCATCTTCTATTTCCCTTTCTTCAGCAATGGTGAATCCGATACGCTCAAAAATACCAATAATCCTGTTCATGACAATGGAAACCGGATGTCTGGAACCTGAAGAGAAGGGTTCACAAGGCGCTGTCATGTCAATATCAGTATTTTCATTGTCACCCATTACATTGCCCAGAGATGATTTCAATATCTCATATTTGTCTTCAGCTGACTGTTTGACATCGTTTAGTAATTGTCCAAACTCTTTCTTACGATCATTTTCTACATTTTTGATCTCGCCAAAAAGTGACTTTATTTCATTTTTTGAACCTAAATACTTTATTCGGAAGGATTCGAGATCATTCAGGTTTCCAACTTTTTCATTTTGTATATTGCTAAGGATTTCTCTCACTTTGGAAAATACATCTGCTGACATTTCGAAAATATTTTTAATCATTAAAGATGCAAAGGTAATGATTAGGTCTTAGAGTTGGGCAATTGGAGTTTATATTTTATCTTTGATTTCAAGAGCTTATTATCTTATTTTAGCAATTTTTACGGCAATGTTTGGCGAAAGTCAGAGTTGATAAAAAAATTTCAGGAGCCGCATCTGATAAACTTTATTCTATTTTGGATTTTACTCTTCCTGCTTACATTTCAAGTCGAAGGTATGAACCACTGGCCGCAAAGTGATGTGCGCTCAAGACAATTATATAACGCTGGACGTAATAAAATTTGCCACTTGGAGTCAACTGAAAAAAAATTTAAACATACTCTTATTTAGATATTTTTGAATACATGAGATAATAATCAGCTAAAACCATACTTTTGAGACTCAGAAATATTTTGGAATTTCATGCATTTACACTTTCAGGGAAAAGCAATAAAACTTCTTGAAATTACAGCTTTGGCTGGAGTGGTGCTATTGTTTTATGGATTTTTTTTCAACAGAGTGGCCAATAATTTAGGTTCGATTCTCATTGGAATTTATACCCTTGCTAAAATCAATGATAACAGGAAGCTTTTTCTTCAACCATGGATGTTATCTTTTATTTTTATCAGTGTTATACCACTTTTGAGCGATATCATCATGGAAGGATTTGAATTTTATAAGCACCGTGGCATAATGAAATTACTACTGATCCTTTATCCTGCGTTTTTTTTCTGCTTAAAACCTGACATTCAAGTCCTGCAAAGATTCATGCTTGGATTCATAATTCTCATGTTTTTTTCGTCCTGTTTCAGTCTGTTTTATTACTTTAAAGATTATGATGATATGTTCATCACATACAAGCAGTCGAGGGTGGTCCGAACGCTATCATTGGGAGATCATATCAGAATAAGTTGGGCTACAGTAGTGAGTTGTGTTATGGCGCTCTACTACATGGGAAGGTCTAAGTGATGCGATCAGGTTTTATTCTTTAAAGGCTGGTAAGGCCATCATAAATGAACATCCTTGGTTTGGAGTCGGATTCAGCAGGTTGCAAAACCAGACCAATGAATGGTTTAAAAAACAAATGCCACAAATTAGTAAAGAAAGTTACTTTCTGCCATCAAGTCAGATAGTCATCTATTGGGCTGCTGGTGGAGTCTTTTGCCTTCTGGTCTTTCTATTTCATCTTCTATATCCTTTTTTTGAAGTGAAGTTGAGAGGCAACAAGTGGTTTATGATGTTTTTTATACCTGCTGCCCTTAGTTTTACATACGAAACCCACCTTGAAGGACAATTACCCTTATTCTTTTATGGGTTTATTGTTTCTTTTTTCTGGTATCTTGGTTTAAAACCTAAAAATCTTAAATGAATTTCCTATTCCAGACCAAAATTACTGCAAAATAAGGCACTACGTTCATTTTTGACTTCGCACCATAGCGATGCTATGATTTGTCGTCAAAAATGCTTATTTTATTGTACTTTTGATCTTCATTACGGAACTCATTTTAGATATTTAGGTTAAAGATGATGATACCTCTAAAAGTATCCATGCTACTATGTAGAGAACAGTATATTCTACCCTGCCTTCGCGCGTTGACTGGCAGGCTCAATCCATCCTATAGAGCTACACTTGAGACGACCCACCCACTATCCTTCTTATTGATACGTAAATATGTTTTATATCACTTGCAATCATATCTTGATATTATCGTAAAAGTGAAATGTGTGGCAACCGGGCTCATTCACTGAGTACCAGTATATTCTCCGCGCAACCCTCATTCCCTTAAAGGGACGACCCACGCTAACAGTTAGAAAAATGTATCCCCTTCGGTAATGTCGTTTATTTTTGTCATTATCAAAAAAAGTGAAATGTGTTAAACACACAATCATGCGTTTTTCATGGTACTTATGCACAAAAAATGTAATTTCGCCCTTTGTAGTAGTTATAAATATATACAAATGAAAATAACGATAGCTCAACTCGATTATCACATAGGAAATTTTGAAGGTAATACTGCAAAAATGGTAGAAGCTATTCAGAAAGCTAAGGGCGCAGGTTCAGATATCGTTTGTTTCAGTGAGCTTGCTACCTGCGGTTATCCTCCCAGAGATTTTCTGGAATTCGATGATTTTATCAGGCTGTCAGATGAGTGCATTCAGACATTGTGCAGTCATGCTTACGATATTGCAGTGGTAGTGGGTGCACCTTCACACAATAAAAATCCGAAAGGCAAAAGTTTATTCAATTCGGTGTATTTTCTGGCCGAAGGAAAGGTTCAATTCACCCAGCACAAAACACTACTTCCTACTTATGATGTTTTTGACGAATACAGGTATTTTGAACCGGCAAATTCATGGGAGATCTTCGAATATAAAGGACGAAAAATAGCTTTGACTGTATGTGAAGATATATGGGATGTGGGAACGAATGACCCGTTGTATACTATCATTCCACTCGATGAAATGGTGAAATATAGTCCCGATTTTATCATCAATGTTTCAGCATCACCATTCAATTATGATCATGCAAAAACCAGAATTCATACTGTCAGAGCAAATGTACAACGATATGGCATCCCTATGTTTTATATTAATCATGTCGGTGCTCAGACAGAACTTATCTTTGATGGAGGCAGTATAGTGATGTCACCTGATGGCAGATTACATGATGAACTACCATATTTTGATGAATGTATAAGGCATTATGATTTGGAGGAGGTATTAATAAGTCAGAGATCTTCAGAACAACCGAAAGATAAAATAGCCCTGATACATGATGCTATTGTTGTGGGTATCAAGGATTATTTCAGGAAACTTGGTTTTAAGCAGGCAGTTTTGGGTTTGTCAGGTGGTATTGATTCAGCAGTTACTGCAGTATTGGCTGCAAGAGCATTAGGAAATCAAAATGTGAGAGTACTCCTTATGCCTTCTCAGTATTCTACGGGACATTCGGTAGATGATGCGATGGCACTTGTCAACAAACTTGATTTACCATATGATATCATAGCCATCAAGGATATTTATGACTCATTTATACAAAAACTGAGCCCTGTATTTGGGGATATGCCCTTCAATATTGCAGAAGAAAACATACAGGCAAGGGTCAGAGGAATACTTAATATGGCTGTAAGCAATAAATTCGGCCATATACTACTCAATACCACCAATAAATCAGAAATGGCTGTAGGATATGGGACATTGTACGGTGACTTATGCGGTGGACTATCTGTGATCGGCGATGTATATAAAACTGAAGTATATGAACTTGCCGCCTACATCAATAAAGATGAAGAAATAATTCCGGTTAACTCAATTATAAAACCTCCGTCGGCGGAATTGAGACCAAATCAGAAAGATAGTGACAGCCTGCCCGAATATGATATTCTGGATCCGATTTTATATCAGTATATAGAAAAGAGACAAGGTCCGCAGGATATTATAGACATGGGATATGATGCGGCACTGGTAAGAAGAATCCTACGATTGGTCAATATTAATGAATTTAAGAGATATCAAACTGCACCTGTGCTCAGAGTCAGTCCAAAAGCATTCGGAATGGGCAGAAGGATGCCAATTGTGGGAAAATATCTGAATTAAAAACTAAAAAGAATACCTCCACTTTTGGGGTGGAAGTATTCTTTTTATTGAAGGTCGTTGTTTTTAATACTATGGTTTTACAACCTTAAAAGCTTTTTCAAAGTCTCCGGCTTTGACATAAATCATTTTTTCAGGATCCAAATATTTAGCCATGACTTTATTGATATCTGAGACAGTGAGTTTCAGCATTTTTTCTTCTATAGCCTTATCCCAGGTCATATCTCTATCAAGCCTTAAGTTATTGGCCAGTTTGCCCAGTAAGGTCCTGTCCTGGGCTCTATTAACCATTTGGCCCTGCATCCATCCTGATCTTGCAGCATCCAGTTCAGCCTGGGTGAAGCCTTCGGTTCTGACTTTCTGGATTTCTTCTTTGAATGCTTTCTGTACTTTATCCCTGTTTTCGGGAGCGTAGATAGCATACCCGCCAAGATTGCCTGAATCATCGAGTGAGCTTGCATTAAAAAATGATCCTACGCCATAACTGAGACCATCTTTCTGTCTGATTCTCGTCGCAAGCCTTGAGTTGAGAAATCCGCCACCTAACATAAAATTGCCCATTACCATGGCAGGATAATCAGGGTGACTATCATTTATCTGCAAAGGCAATCCTGCTATAAACACAGCATTAGCCTTATCCGGGGTATTGATATTTTCGTCAACAGGTTTGATCTCGACATATGGATCAGTGATACGAGCATATTTTGAAGGAGATTTCCAGTTGCCAAAATATTTAGTTAGTTTAATGCTAATTTTTTGTTGTTCAAAATCTCCAACCACGGCTACCGTTGCCTCGCTGGCACCATAATTTTCTTTGTAGAATTTTTTAACATCATCCAGGGTTGTTGCTTTCATCTCGTCAATCTCTTCCTTCAGTGACTTTGGATATCTTACATCACTTTTGGGATATGGATTGGTGATGATATCAATACGGTTGAAGGCGATAGCCTGAGGTTCAGATAACTGTTCTTCCATTGAAGCTAATCTTTCATTTTTAAGCTTTTCGAACTCTTCTTTTGTGAACGCAGGATTTAAAACCATGTCACCGACCATGTCTATGACTTGCTCAAGGTTTTGATTGGTAGTTTCTATACTGAAAGTCATATTTGAAATACCGCCAAATACGCTGACGCGTGATTTTATGGCATCAAGTTTATCCTGAATCTGTTGTCGGGACATGCTCTTTGTACCTTTGTCTATCATGGCAGCTGTAAGCTGAGCTATTGATGATTTTCCTAGCAGTGAGGAAGGTGTTCCATATCTGAGAGTAATGTTGGCATTGACAGCATCACCTCTGTTTTGTTTTGGAAGCAGCGCAAATTCCATCCCTGACTTTTCTTTACCTTTGATCGTTCGCTTTTCAATATTTTCAAAGGAAGGATCAAATGTTTCTCCCTGAGCTATCAGTTCTTTGCCTTTATATGAATTGACCAATGTAGCCAGATCCGGTGCAGATGGAGTTTCTACCCTGTCTGATTTTTCTTCGGGGATGAACATTCCTATGGTTCGGTTCGAAGGTTTGAAATATTTATTAGCTGCAGTTACTACATCTTCCAGTGTTACTTTTTCTACAGCATCTCTAAATAAGAAATATAAACGCCAGTCACCCTGAGCTATATACTCACTGATATTAAGACCTACCCGATCAGATGAATTGAAGCCAAGCTCCCACTGCTTTAAAATTCTGCCACGTGCCCTCTCAAGTTCTTCTTTTGTAGGTTGATTTATTTTCAGGCTGTCAAGTGTTGCCAACATAATATTCTTGGCATCTTCCAGATTGTCTTCTTTTCTGATAGTAGTATTGATATATAAAAATCCCGGCTCCTTCAGGCTTGGAGCAAAACTCCATACATACGAAGCTTTTTTAGATTCAACTAATGACTTGTAAAGCCTCCCCGATGGTTCATTGGAAAGTAATTCATCAATGATAGTTATAGCAGCATAATCTTTGTGAGACCCAGGGCATGTGTGATAAGAACAGCTTACCACCTGTACATCTCCTGTTCTTTTTAACAATACCTGTCTTTCTCCATCCTGAATAGGCTCCTTGGTATAAGTAAGTTCTACTTTTCTTTCAGGTCGAGGTATTGGTGAAAAATATCCATCAATTAGTTTTAGAGTAGCAGCGGGATCAAATTTTCCAGTCACCGTCAATATTGCATTGTCTGGCTGATAATATTTTCTGTAAAAGGCCTGCAGTCTCTCGATCGGAACATTTTCAATGTCAGCCCTTGATCCGATAGTACTGTTACCATAGTTATGCCATAGATATGCTGTACTCAGGACGCGCTCCATTAGTACACCTGATGGATCATTTTCTCCTGATTCAAACTCATTTCTTACCACGGAGTATTCGCTGTCAAGATCTTTTTTTGCAATGAAGCTATTTATCATCCTGTCAGATTCGAGGTCGAGGGCCCATTTGAGGTTTTCTTCGGTAGCATTAAATGTTTCGTAATAGTTGGTGCGGTCATACCATGTGGTGCCGTTTGGTCTGGCTCCGCGCTCTGTAAGCTCCTGTGGTATATTTGGATGTTTGGGTGTACCTTTAAAGACAAGATGCTCCAGTAAATGTGCCATACCTGTCTCGCCATAACCTTCATGTCTTGACCCTACCATATAAGTAATATTGACAGTAATGGTAGGTTTTGACTGGTCTGGAAACAAGAGTACCTTAAGTCCGTTTTTAAGCTGATATTCAGTAATCCCTTCCACAGATGCTCCTTTGGTAATACCCGTCGGAATTGCCTGAGAAAAACCAAAATTGTACATCGCGAAAAAAATCAAAAATAGGGAAAGAAATTTGTGTTGCATGTGTAATGATTTGATGTGATTAATAATTGATTCTAAAATAAGATGTTTTCAAAACTAAATTATTTGTTAATTTAGTTTCTATAGACCGATCATTAATACAAAATTGCAATAATTTTTACACTATTTTTCCATATTGTAAAATAAGTCTTTAAAATTGTGAAAAATATTTTTTACTTCAGAATAAAAATCATAATTTTGCGCTCCATTTAAGAAATTGTATTAAACATCATAATATATGGCACAACATAAGTCATCCAAAAAGAGAATCAGACAGGACATCAAGATAAGGCTACGTAACAGATATTACAAAAAATCTGCGAGAACGTCGATTGCTAAATTAAGAGAAATGACTGATAAACAAGAGGCAACTGTATTTTTACCTAAGGTAATCAGTATGGTTGACAAACTTGCAAAGAAAAATACATGGCATAAAAACAAGGCTTCAAATCTTAAGTCTAAACTCTCAAGATACGTCAACAGCCTGTAAGCCGAAAATAATATTATACAAAATTTAAGGTGAGTACAAACCAGTACTCGCCTTTTTTGTTTTAAGGCTATGAAATTCTATCAATGTGTTTTTTTCAGTTTAATTTGTATTCCATTTTTTGGATTCGCGAGCGTAAATTTCAAGCATAATTCATCTGAAGACACTATCAAAAGGAATCAATTACTGGCATATCCTATCGTTTTTTTTCTTCCTGAGACCAAATGGGGCTTTGGTGCTGCGGGTTTGTACAATTTCCGATTTAAAAATGAATCAAAAGACTCCAATCCTTCTCAAATCCAATTTGCGGCATCATATACTCAAAACAAGCAAATCATACTAACATTTCCATTTGAACTATATTTCAACGAAAACATTTGGAAACTAAAAGGTGAAATAGCTTTTTACAAATATTCATACAAGTATTATGGCGTAGGAATACATTCTAAAGAAAATGATAAAGAGTTTTTCCTTGCAAGGTATCCGAGAGTTAAAGCAGATTTTCTCAAAAGATTTGACAAAACTTTTGTAGGAGTACGATTTCGATATGATAATATGTCCATCGTAGAGAAAGGAAACCTATTGGAAAGTAGTGGCAATACCGGAAAAGATGGTGGCGTTAATACTGGTGTGGGCTTCATAACGCAGTGGGATATCAGAGATTTTATTTACAACCCGTCAAAGGGAACCTACTTAGAAGCAGAATTGTATTTTAGCGGTAAATTTATAGGAAGTGATTTTAATTATCAGCGTTTCGCATTAGATGTAAGCAGATATTTCCGTATTGCAAACAATCACACTATGGCTGTTCAATTATATAATGCAACCATACAAGGTGACCCTATTTTTTATGAAATGTTATTTTTTGGCAGCCCCAGACTACTGAGAGGATATCAGGATCGTCGCTTTATTGATAAAAACATCCTCGTAAGTCAGTATGAATACAGATTCCCATTGTACAAACGAATTCAGGGTGTATCATTCTTATCCTTTGGTACTGTTGCTGCAAGTTATGCTGCGCTTTATTCAAATCCCTACAAATACTCCTACGGAGCAGGTCTGAGGTTTGTACTCAATAAGAAAGACAGGATAAGATTACGACTGGATTATGGTCAATCGAAAGATGAAGGAGGGTCCATGTATCTGACTATTAATGAAGCGTTTTAATGTAAGTTTAGATTAAAGCACTTTTTGATCCTGAATTCAAATAATGCATTTATTATCATTTCTTTATTATGATTTTTCATCAAGATTTGCATTTCTTTAAAAGCAGACAATACAAAGACAATACAAAGACTGAGATATCTAAGTAAAAATATTATTTTTATCATGCAGTAAAGTAGTTGTTAAAATAAAAAATGGCATACATTAGCGGCAACAAAACATCTGATTATGGCCAGCTTTCGTATACGTCCAAAATTTGAGATGACTACATCCAAAACCATGGAAGAAATCATCTCCCTTGTCAAAGCAAAACTACTCACTAATACACATCACCTGCACGGACAGGCCATGCATGATCATATCACCATCAGGGTCAATAAAGATCACAGACACTATTGGTCTCCGCAACTCAGCATTTTGATGTATAGGGAACCAGAAGATACAACTACCAGACTTGTAGGTGTTTATGGACCCATGCCTAATGTTTGGACACTTTTTACTTTAAGTTATCTGGCTATAGGAGTGCTGATTACATTTATATCCATCATAGGATTCTCTCAACGTGCATTGGGCAATGAAGCGAATATACTGTGGGCATTGCCTTTTTTGGTGATATTGGCTATCGCACTTTATTTGGTCAGCCAACTGGGACAAAAGCTCGGCGCCGCGCATACGTATCTTATACATTATTTTTTTCAGGATGCCTTAGGAGAAGAGATTCCGGAAATATAAGTGAGAAAGGAGCATGGAACATGGAGAAGGGAGAAAGGAGAAGGGAGAAGGGAGCATGAACATGGAGAAAGGATCATGGAGAAGGGAACATGGAGAAGGGAACATGGAGAAGGGAGCATGGAGAAGGGAGGATGGAGAAAGGAGAAAGGAGGATGGAGAAGGGAGAAGGGAGCATGGGGAAGGGAGAAGGGAGAAGGGAACTTGGAGAAGGGAGAAGGGAGAAGGGAACTTGGAGAAGGGAGAAGGGAACTTGGAGAAGGGAGAAGGGAACTTGGAGAAGGGAGAAGGGAACTTGGAGAAGGGAGAAGGGAACTTGGAGAAGGGAACATGGAGAAGGGAGAAAGGAGAAGGGAGAAGGGAGCATGAACATGGAGAAAGGAGAAGGGAGAAGGGAACTTGGAGGGAACATGGAGAAAAGGAGAAGGGAGAAGGGAACATGGAGAAAAGGAGAAGGGAGAAGGGAACATGGAGAAAGGAGAAGGGAGAAGGGAACATGGAGAAGGGAGAAGGGAGAAGGGAGCATGGGGAAGGGAGAATTTAATTTTTACATCCGTTTTCATTTGAGTATAAGTATTCCTATTTTTGCGGTATGAAGCCAACACTTGAAAAGGAAACTCTTTTTAGGGCATTTTCGCTGCTCTGCACCGCCAAAGCTATCACCGAGATATATGATGACCAGTTCAGGCTCGTGTCAAAGTATGTACATGCCACATCGAGAGGTCATGAAGCGATACAGATAGCTGTGGGTATGCAACTGACGCCCAAAGACTATGTGGCACCCTATTATCGGGATGATGCCATGTTGTTAGCTTTGGGAATGAGGCCGGAAGAGATCATGCTGCAGGTATTTGCAAAAATAAATGATCCCTTTTCAGGTGGTAGGGCATACTACTGCCATCCAAGTCTGCGAGACGATGACAAACCCAAAATCCCACACCAATCATCTGCCACGGGCATGCAGGCGATACCTACTACCGGAGTGGCGATGGGTATTCAATATAGGGATATCGAAGGTTTACCTCAAGAAGATGGTGCATTGGTAGTGTGTTCATTTGGTGATGCATCAGTCACAGAAGGAGAAGTAGCTGAAGCGCTCCAAATGGCTGCTCTAAAACAGTTTCCGATCCTGTACCTTGTTCAGGACAATGGCTGGGACATTTCTGCCACAGCAGAAGAAACTAGAGCTATGAATGCGTATGAGTATGTCAAAGGATTTCCGGGTATTGAAGCATATAGTATCGATGGTACGGATTTTGAAGCTTGTTATACTACTATTGAGAAAATATTTAAAGCTATCAGAAAAGAAAGAAGACCTTTTCTGCTGCATGCTACTGTACCATTGCTCAATCATCATACCTCGGGGGTAAGAAAGGAGTGGTACAGACATGATCTGGAAGTCCAAAAATTAGATGATCCTTATGATAAACTAAAATCTTCCTTGCTTGAATATGGTTTTTCACTGTCAGAAATGGAAGAAATCGAAAACAATGCTAAATCTCAAGTAAAAATAGATTTCCATAAAGCGCATGAATCAGCCGATCCGGAACCAAACGATCTGTTTACCCATGATTTTGCCCCAACACCCATCACAGCAGAGCAAGGAATCAGAGAACCAGCAGATGCTGAAGAAAAGGTGATGGTTGATTGTGCCTTGCTGGCAATACAGGAGCTGATGGAAGATCATAAAGAGTGTCTGCTATATGGTCAGGATGTCGGCAGAAGACTTGGTGGTGTATTCAGAGAGGCGGCTACACTGGCCGAAAAGTTTGGGGATCACCGAGTGTTTAATACAGCCATACAGGAAGCATTTATCGTCGGGAGCACGGTAGGGATGTCGGCCGCCGGACTCAAACCTATAGTGGAAGTACAGTTTGCAGACTATATATGGCCTGGTTTGAATCAATTATTTACGGAAGTGAGCAGGAGTTGTTACCTCTCCAATGGAAAATGGCCTGTCAGCATGATACTTCGGGTACCGATCGGAGCATATGGCAGTGGCGGACCCTTCCATAGTTCCAGTGTAGAATCTGTCCTTTGCAATATCAAGGGCATCAAAGTGGTATATCCCAGCAATGGAGCTGACCTAAAAGGGCTCTTGAAAGCAGCATATTACGATCCAAATCCCGTGGTCATGTTGGAGCACAAAGGACTTTATTGGAGTAAAGTAAAAGGTACAGAAACAGCCCGCCGCAAACCACCTGCAAAAGACTATGTTTTACCCTTGGGTAAGGGCCTGATGATCCAGGAATCAGCTCTTGTGAAAACCCAAAACTGTGTATTGATTGTCACCTATGGTATGGGTGTACATTGGGCACTTAACATTGATGATGACATTAAAGATAAAGTAGGGATTCTTGACCTCAGGACGTTGTATCCATTGGACGAAGATCTTATTTTTAGCAAATCCAAAGAGTATAGCAGAATAATCGTTCTGACTGAAGAGCCTGTCCATAATTCTTTTGCCCAGAGTATAGCAGCAAGAATTCAGGAAAACTGTTTTGAGTACTTAGATGCGCCAGTCACAACTATTGGGTCAGAAAATATGCCGGCAATACCGCTCAATGAAGTCCTTGAAAAAACTATGTTGCCCAATGCTGAAAAATTAAGTGCTGTTGTCAGAAAAATATTATCGTATTAAATGCAACCTCTCTGAAGTCATTTACGTCTTTGAATATATTGATTTTACTATAATTTTAATGGAAAGTTAAATTTTGATATGAAGTAAAGGTAGTCTCACCCCAGGGCATGACAGGTTCTTTAGGGAATGATGGTTGATGGCAGTAAAATTGGCTTTTCAAACCCCCTAAAGGCCCCTAAAGGGGAGTCCTGCGCTCTAGGATGCGGTTTTGGGGTTTTGGGGTTTTCACTTTTGGCTCCGCTACCCCTGCCCTTGAAGGGGAATCCTGCGCTTCGATTTTCAGAATTGGGTAGGTCGTCCCTTCAGGGATTGAGGGTTGCGGGAAGATATTTTGCCTTTTTGTGAATCCTCCCAACTTCATCAGCTAAAACTTTCATTAACATCGCAGTAGAACTCAATAAAATATTAATTAACCCTTTATTAAAAATTGTATCCAATGATGACAAGACTTTTTATTTTCACTTTCTCCATTTTTGTATGTGGACAGGCTATGGCCCAAAGTAAATCACTTCCTTCATTTACATCGATCTCGACGAGTGGTAGTGTGCAGGTCGAGTTGGTCAAGAGCAGTGTATCCAAAGCTGATTACACCATTCTGAAAGGCGATGAAGATGACCTGTATATCGAAGTCAAAGGCAATGAACTCTTTGTAAAAATTAAGCCGCAGGTTGGATTTTGGAATAGCTCCAATACCAAAGCCAAAGTGACTGTACATTACCAAAACCTTAATAGTATAGATTGTGCTGCGGGCTCCAGTGTAAAATCTGAATCAGAAATTGTAACGGACAATATGGATATAGAGTCTTCTTCAGGAGCGAGTTGCAGTGTAGTGATCAAAAGTACTGATTTGAGTGTGGATGCTTCATCAGGATCAAAAGTTGCTGTCTCTGGAAGTGCCAAATCTGTCAACTATGATGCTTCATCAGGTGCAAGGATTGATGCTGCCAGCCTGCTGGCTTCAGACGCTATCGCAGATGTTTCGTCAGGTGCAAGTATATCATTGTACGCAAGTAAAAAACTCAATGCAGATGCCAGTTCAGGTGGAAGCATTAAGTACAAGGGAGATCCAGAAAAAACCAATATTTCTTCAGGGATTTCAGGTAGTATCAGGTCATACTAAAAGAACATTGAATTAACATATCAAAAATCTCCAATGGTCGCAGATGGCATCTGCTATCATGTTTTTTACTTACCTGAGATTCATAAGAGATTACAAAATAATCAACATACAAAGTTAGCAAAAGTAAGGAACCAAAAAGCACATGGCAAAGAAAAATAGCGCATCACAAGTAGAACCTGCGATGTGCTATTTTTAGTACTTTGCTTACAATCAACGCATTGCAAATGCTTGATGTATGGGATCGAAGTTACAAACTTCGACCATCAGGATGGATATGACCAATAACATTAAAAAAATTTAGGAGTCATAATCTCACCCAGAGCTTCGAAAAAAATTCTTTGCCATCTTTATAAATTTTAATGACATATGTCCCTGATGTCAGGTATTGTAAATCAAACTGATGGCTGCCGTTTGCCAAATCACTTTCGACATAAACATTCTTACCTACGGTATTAAATATTCGCATTTCTACATCTGTATCAGATCCGGTTATTTCTACATGCAAATATCCGGAAGTAGAAGGATTTGAAAAAAATTTGATGGCTATAGTACTCATTTTATCCTGGTCATCTGTCCAGGAGACAGTGCCGTTGCCATCAAATTTTATCAAGTGGTTTCTGAATATTTTATCACTCAAAATATCAAATCTAGCCCCATATACAATCACTCCTCCGTCACTGGTAGCCAAAATGCCAGTAGGTGTATATCTGTATCGCGGATCCTGAGTAAAATAAACTTCCCACTGTTTGTTCAATAAAGAATCAAATTGCAAAACATAGAATCCTCTGTTTTTTCTAAAAAATACATCATCCCCTCCACCTATAAATAATCTATTTCTCTCTACGTAATCAAATACGGAATTGGGAAATCCAAAAACGCTAGCTTGCTTTAAGCCATTAGCTCTTATTCTAACGAAGGCAGTATCAAATTCCTGAAATAATACATTGTAATCTCTTAAGTAGGTATCACTAAAGCCTGCGCCTATAGAGGACCCTACTAAATATGAATTTTCTTTCCATTTTATGATTTTAACCTGATTGTCCATTGTAATATAGTTGTCTTTTTTACTGTATCCCAAATGTCTAAAATTTTGATCCAATCTGTGTAAAAAACCACTGAGACAAATATAACCATCTCGTGCAATATCTTTGACTATGGAATAGCAATGGCCGAAGTAACTTCTTTCCTTTAAATTTACCAATTGTGCATCAATATTGTAAGTCAACAAATCAATATTAAAGAACCATATTTTGGAGTTTTCTGATTCATTATGAAATCCGTTCCATGCGTTTCCTACCATCAGTAGTCTTTCTTTTTCTAATATCCCGTCCAGTAGAGCCAGATGTTGGCTATCATGCAAAGTGTCATGTTTGGCAAATGTAATATTTAGGTTAAGATCCATTTCTGTCAATGTAAAAATATTAGGTGCAGCTGATCCTAAAAGAAGTAAGCGTTCCTTAGATGGCAAATAAAATACTCTCAGCAATTGATGCTCCAATGAGCTAAAACTGAAGTTCTTTTGTTTTAATAAGAAACCTTCTTTACTTAATATTTCTATCCTACTTTCCGTTTTGGATTGATATGATATGAATAATAATCTCTGATCCATCAATTCAATCCCGCCTTTATAAATAGAATAATTTCCATCATTTTGTATCTTTTCCCACAAATAATCTACTTGCGAAAGCCCCTCCATAAGTAGTGCCAAAAGAAAGAAGACAATTTTTAGAAAGTTTTTCATGCCTATCATGTTATTAATTGAGAATATTTATTTCATTTTAAAAGGGCGGGATTTACCAATAATTAACATTTTATTAAGTACCAGGTAAAGGATCAGGATATTGATATCTCCATATTATATCTCCTATGGTCAAGGTTCCCAACCATCTCTCTTTTCTAAATGGATGTACAAGTAGAGAGCCTTGCCAACTAGTAAAATCAACCACATCTTTATTTTCATTAGTTGCTATTTGAAGGCAATTTGATTCTAATACATCAAGATAATTATTTAATTCATAAGAATCAAGACAATAAATGTCATATCCTTCTTGAGTCAAAGTTCCATCAGCAGCTTCATAATCACTACAATTAAGGTGTTCATTATCTGGTAAAGGAAAATTTATTGATTGACAGTCCATACCCAAGATTATAAAACTTAGTATTCTCTGTCACAGGTACTTCTGAAACATTGGTAGTTTCTACTCCCAACAACTGGAAATAGACCTTATGACTTACTTCCTGCCCTAAAGCGACATAGGGAGTTAGAAAAAGATAACGAATACCTTAATCAACTTTGCTAAATTTAATCTTTGTTGTTTCATTTTTGTCGTTTTTTATTTTAAATCATACTTTGGACTGAAATATGCATATGAGGATCAAATAAAATTTGAAACAATATTTTATTTAATATATTTTTATCCATCATCATTTTGGTGCATAAAATTACTATTTTTGATAACACAATATAACTTAAAAAGTAAATCATTATTATGCATACACATCAAAGTCATATTCATTCGCTAAACAGTAATCTCATCATATTGATCATTATGATTTATTGGTAATGCAAAGGTAAAAGGAAATATCTCCTTTAAGTTATGACCGGAATCACTTTAGAGTATGATTTGTTTCAGATAGATATGACACCAGTTCTCCGATGGTCGCAGATTGCATCTGCGAACCAATATCTTAAGATTCTGTGACTCAATATAAGTTGCTATAACATAATCAAAATGACAACGATAACAACAGTATCAACCGAAAAGCACATGGCAAAGAAAAATAGTGCACCACATGTAGAACCTGCGATGCGCTATTTTTAGTACTTTGCTTACAATCAACGCATTGCAAATGCTTGATGTATTGGATCGAAGTTACATTTATCTGCCTTCAGAAGGGTTAAAGTTCTCTAAAAAATATCGATGGGCTAAGACAATATATCTTAACCCATCGTAGTGACATTTTTCGTCGAACATCTATTTTATCCCTGACAAGTTTCTCCCCATCAGAACCTAATTCCACTTCAATAGACATTACAAAGGTAAAAGGTAACAATC
This sequence comes from Saprospiraceae bacterium, assembly GCA_016713025.1. NCBI lineage: Bacteria > Pseudomonadati > Bacteroidota > Saprospiria > Saprospirales > Saprospiraceae > Saprospiraceae bacterium. The sequence goes on from JADJPZ010000003.1 coordinate 55,196, forward strand.
AAATTTGTTCAAAATTCAGAAAAAAACAGACTACTTTTTGTCCATTATAACAATTTATTTGATGATCAATTATTTTTGTATATTTATGTTCAAAATGAAAATTTCACCCACTTATTACCTATTCTATAACCGTTTTCATATTCAAATACAATAATGTAAGGCCCTGATTTCCATCCACTAACATCAATTTTGATAGTTGGTTCGCTAACCACATTTCCTTGGTACACTTCTTCACCCAAAATATTAAATATAGTATAATAAATAGGATAAATATTTGCATCTCCAAAATCAATGTTCAGTAAATCAGATGTCGGATTTGGATATATTTTAGTCTGACTAACTATTCTTTCAAATTTAAGTGTAGATAATAAACATTCCTGACTCAGTGGATGCTTGTACTTCAAAATGCCTCTGTCATGGTAACATGTCAATGTTTGGATTGTACCACTTTTAAGGTCGTCCTGATATAAAAAACCAAAATTTATCGCCCCAATTCCTTCAACCCATATCATTTTACCAAACTTTTTATCCAATTCAGCATTTTCAAATTTCAGTATTAATCTTTTTTTGAAATGTCCATTTGAAAATTGTATAGAGTCCACTTGTTTTACAAAAGCTAAGCCAAGATTTTCAGGAAGTACAAACTTATCATTTTCTTTTAGAGCAAAATCATACAATAATTTTTCATACCTCCATTCTTTTAGGTGTGTAACTGAGTCAACCTGAGCGTAATACACCTGGCCTCGTTCATCCCATCTCACAGCTCTCCGATCTTTGAAGGTTTGATTTTTTTCATCACGATAATGGATTGATCTATAAAAAAAATTTCCTTTGCCAATAGCAAATAAACTAGAATCTCCCTTAAAAGTAAGCTCAGTAGACATTTGACTGCCAACCGGTGAAATGCATGAGTAATAAAATATTTTGTGCTGCATGGTAGGTTGATCATAGAAACGCAAATCAGAGTTAGTTTTAGTTATGACAAAATCATTGCAAGTATTGTCATCGAAACAGCCGATGCTGTCCAATTTTAATAAATAATAATAGTAAACAAAAGGCTCATATGTAGTCTGCACTAATCCACTGCCTAAAAAAATATTCCCATCCTTTATTCCTAAAGTACCTGCAAATCCATGAAAGGTAGCAGGCTTATTAAAATATTTATTTATCAATCCATCGCCTAGAAAATTTCTAAAAGTCCTATACCACTTTTGATTCCCTGAAATATCAAAAGCAGATAAGAAAGCTGCATTATGCAGTGCTGCTATAGAGTCCACAACACTAACTGTACTAAAAGCATATATAACATCTCCTTCTATATATAATCTACATGGATTACTACTATCTATAAGTGGCAGGTCTATTGGCGTTTTTATCTGAATTTTATTTTCTAATTTACCTTCATCGTTTACTATAGATACTGAATTAAAATTATCTGGGTAACCCTCGCCAATAGGGCGGTGAACTTTTGCAAAGTATATCTTGTTGTTTTTATCAATCACAGAGTTGGGAATAAGACCTAATCCGGACAGTTCTGTGTCTTCCCATCTCCAAATTTCCTTTTTTTGATGATTGTATTTAATAAATCCATTATAACCTTTAGCCCAAATTGAAAAATTTGGGTTGTGATATTGTCGTAGGTATTGCACTATAAGTTGGTTGTTTTTGTCTTTCTGCACGTAAATGTTAAATAGATGACCTGTGGTATTCTCGTCCCATAGAAGCCTGATGGTTTTTACCCCTGTTATTTTATTGTACCATGCTATGAATGGTATCCAGTATTCATGGTTATATTTATATCCAATATGCATATTTCCACCTATGATAATTTCATCACCAATTTCGACCACAGAATTTGCACCCCAAGCAACCCAGTATCTACTTCAAATGTAATATAGGATATATTTTCCATATATTCATCCAAGATAGCTAAGGCCGGTCTATCATTTTGATAGCCTGCGATATAAGTAGTCTTTTTATTATCACTAATTAATAATACTTTTGTACCGCCTCGCAGATTAAAATCTAAAATCTTTTTTTTACGTATTATGGCACCTTCCATGCTTATGTCTTGGATTTCCAGGTATATAGGAGTATTAATTAAAGTCCTAACATAGTTGTTTTGAAATGCCAAACTTTGAACATAACTGGAGTTTACTATACTATCAATAATATTAAAGTTTACCTGACCGCCTACATCAAGGGAGATAGCTACTAATAGAAAAACAGGAAGAGATATTTTCATTGGTTTAAATTTTAATAAACATGATTGGGGCATATACCCCAATCAAAGCTATTTTTGATTTTTTTAAAAACATATAATATAACACTATAATTTTACAAATTTTTTTACCTGTGGTTTATTGCTTCCGGATGTTTGAATAGTATAAATACCCGGTTTCAGATCCGAAATATCCATTTCATAGTAATGAGTATTAGAACCTACTAATGCCTCTTTTATCAAAATACCTTCTGCTGATATAATCATTATTTTATGATCTGTTGTTCCAGTCAATAGAGATATCCTTAATTTGGTATCAGATGGATTTGGATATAACGTAATTTCTTCGGAAATGTCAGCTTTTGATTCGGACCTTGATTCTACACCCTTATCAGGCAATGGATGTGAATGTTCAATATATTCACCAGTTATTTTGGTATAAATGCCTCTGGCATAGCCAGAAATTGGGTGCAGTTGTTGTCCAAATTTAATTAATAAGGCTTTTTTACCAGGAGTAAGTTTATAATCTTTTGGATTTTCCAGCCATTCCAAATTAATTTTCTGTGCTTGAACAAAACCTGCTTCCTTTTCGGATTTAGTATGTATCTTATCCAAAAATTTATTCGCTGTGTGATATTCGCTTTTGTTGACCAACGCACTAAAATAATCAATAGCTACATCAAAGTCTGATTCTGATTCTACAATAAAAGATTCCATTTTTTCTTTTAATTCCTTTGTATTTTGTTTGAAAATCTCCGTTCTCCTTAAAGTATTATATTAATCCTTCTTTTGTAATAGATCTGTGTTTAGTGTATTAAGTACATTCATTTTATTAGGGTCGGACACTTTAGTTTTGGCAGAAATTTCTTGATTTAAAGTTTCAATTTGACTTTTTAACTCTTTCAGTTTGTTGTAAGGCAATTCTTCTACATTACCAAAAATAAATTCATTGACATTTGATAAGGGGCGAAAACCACCACCTTCACAGAATAGAGACGCTTGAGGTTTATCATAAGATAAATTACATATTCCAAACGTTCCGGAAGGCACTTTTGTACTTGTTGGGGAAATGTTTATTTTAATTTTATAGGTAAAAATAGACCAAGGTGCGCCCCACTGATGATAGATGCGATTAAATGAAGCTATTCCACCAGTTTTTGCAAAAACATTGCCTGCTTCGGTATTAAAATCTAACTCTTGCGTTGCTCTTACACTACCAGGATAGCCTGGAGGAGCATAAAACACCACATCATGGTTTGATGGAGAAATATGACAGTTCTCTGTAAATGATAAATTTTCGTTACTCGCTTCAAAATACTGACCTATTTCACCGGATGAGTATTTATTTCTATAAAGTCTATTTTCACCCGAACCTGTAGCCAAATTTAATGAGCCAATGGTGTTGAAATTAAAGAAATTTTCGAAGATTTCAGATCTAGTTGAACCTGATTGGTAAGTGCCATAATACAAATTATTGAAGGTATTACTAATAATTTTTATTAAACCAATGTTATTACTTGCTTCAGAATGAATCCCATATAACCCTCCATTAAAAATATTATTATTTATCTCTGAGGCATTTGTTGATACAATTGTTTGAATTAAGGAGACACTCTTTGATGTAGTATTACCGTTAAATACATTATTGTTTTCGACCGAGACATTTGCATCATATGCTGTTATTCCGGTTCTCGTGTAATTATTAAAATTGTTGCCATTAAAAATAATCCCATCAGCATCCCAAATTGTAACACAATCATTTTCTGTAAAAAAATTGCAATTCAGAAATTGACTTCTTTCAACTCCAATATTCCTCATAAAAGCACAAGCTCTTCTACAATTTATAAAATTAGCATTATTTGCATAAACTAATCCCCCCCAATAATTTTGGAATTCTGGCCACGGGTAATCATTATTTAACATTTCTATTCCTTCATATGCATTGCTTATTGTTGCACCATTTATAAGTACAATTGTTCCTGCTTGATTTGATGAAGGCATAATAAACGGCGATGCAGCTTGTCCTACATTGGGGTTTCCTTCTAAATCAATACCTTGCCATTTATCACCACAATTTACAGTTAGTGTAGCCGTATTTAAAACAAGTTTTGCACCTCTTTTTACCAATATTCTGGAATTAGGATTAAACTTTATTATTGCATTGGAGTTTATTGTCAATTCAGCCCCAGCTTGAATTATTAAATTTCCTGAGATTACTTTATCTGTGTTATAAGTAGTATTTTGGCTTATATAGACATTTGTTCCTTGATAGTTTTGTGCCATTTGTACAGCAGCATAAGCATCAATTATTCCGTTGGTTATTAGTCCATTATAATGGGAAGCATTATTAGGTAGACCTGAATGAGTTGTTTTTATAATATGTTCGATATCTTGCGGTGATAGACATGGATTTACCGCCTTCATTAAAGCTACAATACCAGCGACAGAAGGCGCACCGAATGAAGTATTGCCTGAGCCAACTGCGCAAGTATTGTGTGCTTGTAGTCTTGGCACATTGACGCACAAAGCAAAAATGTCCATATTTGGTGAGAATGTATCGCCTAGAGGACCATATTCAATATAATTTCTATTTATATCTGCTTGTCCAACATATATGACACCATTTATTTGTCTAATGTTTGAATTATTATCTCCGAAGGCGGTAACTAATAGAGTGACTCCATTGTCAACCATTTCCTGTGCTTCTGATGTTGTTAATCCTGTACCAGAATAACTAATACTTATTATCTTATGCCCATCTTGGTATGCTTGCCAAATTCCAGAATTAGGATTTCCTGACGTACAGTCTGAAGCCACACAATACCCTGCAACTTTTGTAAGATTTCCAGTTCCAGCAGAACATATATTATTATTTATAATGGCTGAAACTGCTCCGGCAACCATAAACCCATGACCACATCCAACAAATATAGGATTACAATTCCCTTTTATGCTTGTAAATTTTCCTAATAAGTCAGAATGAGAATTGTTAAAAAATTGATCTACTACAGCCACAGTAATTGATGGACTTCCTTGTGTAATCATCCATGCACAGGGAACATTCATTCCTGTCAAATACCAATCACCACCACCTTGTAGTAAAGGATCATTATAACCAATTGGATTATTACAACTATTCATATCTTCATTGGTTAAGTGACATTCATTGATTTGCTTGTTTGATTTACTTTCCACAAGCGTTTCTAAAGAAATTTCATCACAAATCAATGTGACTTCATCTATAAAAGGACATAGTCTTAATTTTTCAAACAATGTTGAATATTCGTTATTATCAGATAATTCTATTCTAAATAAGTCTTTAACTCTTTTAGATTTACCATCTGGTCTATGCTGAATAATTTTTTTTACCTTATATTTCTGAAAAATATTATTTAAATTTGTGTTTTTTGTTTCTTTAGTTTTAACATTCAATGGTTTTTCCATTTCAGTTAAAGCACGATAAACAATTCCATAGCATTGTTTTGGAGTATATTCTTGAGAAAAAACCTTTTGGATAGAATTTAGCATCAGAAAGAAAAATACTATTATACTAATTATAAACTTTCTCATTTTTTTAAAATTTTAAATTTGTTAATAAATATTTTCAAAAATTACTCCCTACTTTCTTTCTGTCAAGGTGGTGTTCGGGAAATAAATCCACCTCCATAAACATATTATGGTTTGAAAAAATGAAAAAAACAAACCTATAATAAAGAAAGCCGTTATATTTGCACTTTGTATCCTCGACGATACTACGGAGAGTCTGCAGCCCCTACTAGGGCATACATAGCAGGCTCTTCTTTATTTTGGAAAGTCCTATTGAATCTTTTTCTATTTTTGTTTTGCGAAAATGAGTTTTTAAAACCTCCCTTACTCTTTGTCTTTTCACTAAGAACTTTGTAAAACTAATAGGATTACTGCCTTTTGTCTTCTACATTGTAACTCATAGCGTCTTTCTCTTGATTTTGTCCGCTATTTGTTGAGCTTGTGTCTACATATCAGATACTCCGGGGGCTTCCTTTTAGCTATGTAGAAATACACTACTTTTAGCGCATTTTTTAAGGTATTTCCGTACATTCTAACATATTTTTGCATCCCGTTGAAAAAATGCAAGATAATAATCGGCTTCTCTTTAAAGCCAATTTACTACACGGTCACAATATTTATATATGATGTGACCAACAATAACACTGTAATAAGACGAATGCAGACGCATTTATCCTATACTTATTCCAAACTTAATTCTCTCAACGGGTGCAGATATACAATACTTAGGATTTTAAATTCTCACAGTTTTCTATCTTTTACAGTATTCTAAGTAAAGTTACACAAATATACTTAATATATTTTATTCAAATGTCAATTTTTTATTATTTTACATATATTTTTACAATATATATATATATATATACGAAATCAATGTGTTATAAAAATGTACTTTAAATATTTTTTTTGATTCTCGTCTCTTAATATTCAAGAATTAGCGCATCACATGTATATGCTGCAATGTGCTGTTAATTACAATCAACGCATTGCAAATGCTTGATGTATGGGATCGAAGTTACAAACTTCGACCATCAGGGTTTGTGTCAGATATAAATGATACTATTTCGGACGCCATCATCTCTCGCTGAGATGCGCTTTATTCAATATTCTGATTTCAATCAAAGCATGAAAATGCAATATTTATATGTAGTACAGTTTTGTCCGTATCGCTCACCAGTCCTCCTACGTCGGCTTAGTGGTCGAAGGGTTTTCACCTATCCAAAAGCATTAAACCCTGTCACATCCATACCTGTGATGAGCAGATGGATATCATGTGTGCCTTCGTAAGTCACTACAGACTCCAGATTCATCATGTGGCGCATGATTGGATATTCGCCGGTGATGCCCATACCACCGTGGATTTGTCGCGCTTCTCTTGCTATCTCGAGTGCCATATTGACATTGTTTCGTTTTGCCATCGATATCTGTGATGCGCTTTATTCAATATTCTGATTTCAATCAAAGCATGAAAATGTAATATTTATAGGGTGTATTTCCTATTTTCGCTTCATATTAAAAATCACCATTTTATTATTTTGCGATTCAGGCAAGATATCTTCCTATATTGCATCGTAGCTGTAAGCTACGACGAACAAACGAAACTTGATAAGAAATCGAGCAAAGGGCGAAAAAAATGAAATGCACCCTATTTATATGTAGTACAGTTTTACCCGTATCGCTCACCAGTCCTCCTACGTCGGCTTAGTGGTCGATGGGTTTTCAGTTACCCAAAAGCATTAAATCCCGTCACATCCATGCCCGTGATGAGCAGATGGATATCATGTGTGCCTTCGTAAGTCACTACAGACTCCAGATTCATCATGTGGCGCATGATAGGATATTCGCCGGTGATGCCCATACCACCGTGGATTTGTCGCGCTTCTCTTGCTATCTCGAGTGCCATATTGACATTGTTTCGTTTTGCCATCGATATCTGTGCAGGAGTGGCTTTACCGTCATTGGCCAGTGTGCCCAGCCGCCATGCCAGTAATTGTGCTTTGGTGATTTCTGTGATCATCTCAGCAAGTTTTTTTTGAGTGAGCTGAAACTGACCTAATTTTTACCAAATTGATCTCTTTCTTTACTGTATCTTAAGGCAGAGTCATAGCAATCCAATGCCGCACCGATAGCTCCCCAGGCGATGCCATATCTTGCTTTTGACAGACATCCGAGCGGGCCTTTCAGACCTGATACATTAGGTAGTAGATTGGCTTTGGGAACACGTACATCTTCAAAGACCAGTTCGCCAGTGACTGACGCACGAAGAGACCATTTGCCATGAATCTCAGGTGCCGAAAAACCTTTCATATCCTTTTCTACTATCAGTCCTCTGATGATGCCTTCCTTGTCTTTTGCCCACACCACCGCGATATCGGCAACCGGAGAATTGGTAATCCACATCTTTGCACCATTGAGTATATATGCATCACCGTCATCCACTATATTGGTCACCATTCCTGAAGGATTGGACCCATGATCGGGTTCTGTAAGGCCAAAACATCCTATAAACTCTCCACTTCCAAGCTTAGGAAGGTATTTTTTCCTTTGCTCTTCGTTACCATACTTATAGATGGGATACATCACCAAAGACCCTTGTACAGAGGCCATAGAACGTATTCCTGAATCTCCACGTTCGAGTTCCTGCATGATGATGCCATAGGCTATCTCGTCCATACCGCCACCACCATATTCAGCAGGGAGTGATGGTCCGAATGCACCCACATCTGCCAATCCTTTGAATAAGTGAGCAGGACAGGCGGCCCTATTGGCATAATCTTCTATGATCGGGCTGACTTCCTGTTTTACCCAATCCCTGACTGCATCCCGAGCTAATAAATGATCTTCACTTAGTAACTCATCGATAGCGTAATAATCATGGTGTTCATACAAATCTGTCTTGGCTGATTTTTTAATTTCGTGGCTCATATTCAATGTTTTTTTTTGCATTATACAATACTGTAGCAAAGGTAACTTTAAGTAAGCAAATCATTGATCAAAGCATAAAAGTATCTTTCAATTTTTTTCAGATTTGGGTTAATTTAAATTTTTAAAAAAGTACATCAATTCAAAACTAAATCGCATGATAAAGCATTTTAAATGAATAAATTATTAAAACATCTTAAAATGAGATTTTGCATTTTTGTAATTCTGTTGATGTATTCATCTTGTTTTTTTGGCCAGGGTGAAGACAAAACCATAGTAACACAGGAAAAAATCAATTACAAGACTGAATTGGTAGTGCCGGAGCTTTCGATTCCCTGGGGTATGACATGGCTTCCTGACGGTAGTATGCTGATCACCGAAATCAAAGGTAAACTCATCCATTTTAAAGATGGGAAGAAGACTGAAATAAGCAATTGTCCTGAAGTTGTAGCACGGGGACAGGGCGGATTTTTGGACATAGAACTTCACCCGCAATACAAAAAAAATGGCTGGATTTATTTTACATACTCTTCGCCTGATGGTGAAGAAAAGGGTTCAAATACTGCCCTGATGAGGGCAAAACTTATAGATGGCTCCCTCACTGAAAAAGAATTGTTATATAAAGGCTCACCCAATACCGGCAGAGGTCACCACTTTGGCAGCAGGATAGTTTTTGATGATGCCGGATACGTGTATTTCACTATCGGAGATCGAGGCGAACATTTTGTCAATCCTCAGGACATCACCAAAGACGGTGGGAAAGTATATCGCCTGAAAGATGATGGAACCATACCGGCAGACAATCCATTTTACAACAACGAAAATGCTAAAAAAGCCATATGGAGTTATGGCCACAGAAATCAGCAAGGTATGGTCATCCATCCTGAAACCCGTCAGATATGGACACATGAACATGGTCCTCAGGGTGGTGATGAAATCAATATCATCGCCAAAGGTAAAAATTATGGTTGGCCTACCATCACTTATGGTATCAACTATGACAATTCGATCATCACTGAAAAAAAAGAAATGGAAGGCATGGAACAGCCGCTCTATTATTACATTCCGTCTATCGCACCAAGTGGTATGGCATTCATCAATTCGAATAAATATCCTGGTTGGAAAGGCAATCTGCTGATAGGGTCATTGAGATTTCAGTATCTGGAAAGGCTCGAAATCAAAAATGGTAAAGTGGCATATCGTGAAAAACTCATCCCCGATATGGGCAGGGTCAGAAATGTGAAAATGGGTCCGGACGGCTTCATTTATGCAGGTGTCGAAAATAAAGGTATCATCAAAATAGTACCATCAAAATGAAAATAGTCGTTGTCTCATTGATTTTTACCTTAGGTTTAGCAGGTACGTTGTCTGATGTTCAGAACCCCAAATTGGCCGAAAGCATAGAACGAGGAAAAGAAATCTATACTGACTTCTGTGTAGTTTGTCATAAAGTCAATGGAGAAGGCACTATCAAAATATTTCCGCCATTAGCTGGTTCCGATTATCTGCGAAACAATCAAAAGGAAAGTATCAAAGGCATCAAATATGGTCAAAGCGGCAAAATAAAAGTCAATGGCGTAGAATATAATGGTACTATGACTGACTTGGGATTATCCGATGAAGAAGTGGCAGATGTAATGAATTATATCAACAATTCCTGGGGAAATAAAATAAAAGAGATAGTCACACCTGAGATGGTCAAAAAAATAGGAAAATAATTATTCCTGCTATGGGTGTGTCATTGATCAAAATGTTTTAAAATCAACCTGTCCAGCCTGTAGGCCATCCCGACGCACATCAACACTAAGATAATACTGATATATCCCAGGATATTGTAATTGTGAATAGCATACTTCTCATCGCTGTATGTGATCCAACCACTGGTCAGTGTCGCAAAGCCCGAACCTAAAGACTGGACACAGGAATTGAGACTCATAAAACTTCCTCTTGACTGTGTAGTAACTGCCTGTGTGGTCATCGCCTGACCAGGTACCGTCCTTCCTGTAGCAGTGCTAAACCAAAGTGAAAATGTGATCAAAACTACAAAAAGCGGCATTGCCGGCATGTGAGTGATGAACAATATAAATCCTGTGGATATAAGGGCTGACGCAACAAATACTTGCCTTTTACCAAATCTGTCAGCAAGCTTACCGGCTATCTGTGCACTGACCAAAGCACTGAGTCCTCCGCATAAATATATCAAAGGAGTATATTCCTGAGGCACTCCTACATTGTACACCATAAAAGGATTGATGAGTGGGATAATGATAAAATGTCCCATTATCATCAGCATGCTGAAAGCAAGTGCGGTCAGTTGCGTTTCGTTTTTGAATATCAGGAAAAAATTGGTGATTCGCTGCCTGAGTGCCACAGGATGAGATAGATGTTCATTAACATTGGGAACATATCTGAGCAAAAACGGCAATAAAAAACTTCCAACAACCGCCACAACTATAAATGGAAAATACCAGTCGTAACTGTTGGCAAGAAAAAGTCCGAAAGGTACACCCACTACAGAAGCCAACGCAAAACCTCCCATCAGCATACCCATCGCCTGACCTCTCCTTTCATAAGGAACAATGTCCCCGATGATACTCAACACCTGTGCACCGATAAGACCACCAAAAATTCCGGTAACGATACGCGCCATAATCATCGTCAGATAGTCGGTGGCAAAAACACAACCAAAAGTGCCTATTAAAAAACCTGCATAAGCAAATAACAATAGTTTTTTGCGATCAAATTTATCAGCAAAAAATATTGCTCCGAAACTACTGACAAAAGCAGCCAAAGAATAACTTGAAACTATCACTGCAAACTGAGATGTCGTCAGTGACCATTTGGGCATCAGAATATTGCCCAAAGGCATCATAATCATAAAATCCAGTATATGGGTAAAATTCAATAATGCCAAAAGTGTGACCAGGATGATTTCGCTGCGTTTCAAGGGATAGATGTGTTAATAGAGCATAAATTAAATATGAAAAACAATTATAATATGAATAAGAAAATTTCGATAGAATCAGTTACTAATGATCGTCAATCAAAATACTTATTTTTTAAGATTTAGGGGCAAAACAAAAGTAGTGTAACATAAAATCATTCAATAAGTTGGTTATGTGACTATATTATACTAGACAGAAAATATTGTGCGAAAAACTTAAATCACAAGTCATTAATTTTCAAATAATTGTGATTTTTAAATTTTGCAAATCATTTTCTGTAGGGTATAATAGTATGAAGATCAAAAAATACAATTTTCCCAATTTATTTTCAATACGTACAAATAGTTTTACCTTTGTGACTTTCTAAAAATATAAATGTAAAAATCATGGCAAGAAAAAATATTGCAGCAGGTAACTGGAAAATGAATACGACCATATCTCAGGGCATCGATTTGGCACAAACCTTGGCAGATGCCGAAAGAGATAAAAATACACTCGTAATACTGGCAGTGCCGTTTACACATATATTTCCATTGCAAAAAAAGATAAAAGCAAGTTCAAAAATACAGCTTGCAGCACAGAATTGCCACCATAAGACATCCGGAGCCTACACAGGTGAAATTTCACCGGCTATGCTGGCAGACATGAAAGTACCTTATGTGGTGCTCGGTCACTCTGAAAGAAGAGAATATAATCATGAAGACAATGCACTTCTTGCAGCAAAACTCAGAGCAGCGCTTGATGCTGGACTGAAAGTCATCTTTTGTTGTGGTGAAGCTTTGGAAATAAGGAAGGCGGGAAAACATGTCGGGCATGTCAGGACACAGCTTATAGAGTCACTATTCAAGTTGGATGCTAAAGAAATGAAAAATATAGTAATAGCATATGAACCTATATGGGCAATAGGAACTGGTGAGACAGCATCACCTGCTCAAGCTCAGGAAATGCATGCAGCAATACGCAACATGTTGCAAAAAAAATATGGCAAACGAGTGGCGGACAATACCAGCATCCTATACGGTGGTTCAGTAAACGGTGGTAACGCAAAGGAACTCTTCAGTCAACCTGATGTAGATGGTGGTCTGGTAGGAGGTGCATCACTAAAAGGTCAAGAGTTTGTTCAGATTATCAATGCTTTTTGAGTAATTAGGCCTATCTAAACTTTACTACCTAAATCATACCTAAATAAGAGATTATTTTGTTATTACAGTTTTGATGAATCAAACTTAACAGTATTAGAGATCGTTGATATGAGAAGAAATCCTAAATTTATAAGAAAGTTTGAAGAATAAAAAATCAAAGAAACTATAAATTATCCCGTCTTCAGCGGGTACACAGATTTTGAGTCAACATGCCACTCAATCAAGACGGCACATCACAAAGCCAAACCTTTAATGATCATGAAATTTTAGGTGTTAGGATTCTTCCAGTTCCATATCCGTTCTTCTGCTATCCGGATCAGCGGCCTTGATTTTCACTTTTACTTTCTGACCTATGGAAAATTCTGTGCCTGAGAGTCTCGATTTTGCCCGCAATCTGCCAGCTGTAACATTAAATATTTCTCCCATACTGTCAAAAGTGACCAATCCCTCCACCTTTGTGTCAAGAAGCTCCACAAAGATGCCTTTTTCTATTATGCCTGAAACCACGCCTTCAAAAACATGACCTACATAGTTTGATATGTATAATGTCTGAAAATATTTTATGGATTCCCTTTCTGCTTCAGAAGCCTTCTTTTCCTGATCAGAAATATGTTTTGTTTTGGATTCCAGTTTCTCTTTATCTGTCCTGAATATCTCAGACAAGTTTTTGAACAGCAGTCGGTGCACCAATACATCCGAGTATCTGCGTATAGGAGACGTAAAATGAGTGTAATACTCAAATCCCAATCCATAGTGCCCTATATTATTGGATGTATACACTGCTTTTGCCATAGTACGGATGGCTAATGGTTCCAGGAGTTTAAGTACTGGATTTTCGTGCGTTGCCACCGCCAGCCTGTTGAAAGAGTCAGCGATTTGCTCAGGAGTGTCCATCCGGAATTTAAATCCCATTTCGGCCGCAAACAAAGCAAAATCAGAAAGTTTTTCAGGATTGGGCAGATCATGCACCCTGTACACAAATGGAATTTCTGGCTTTGTCTTTTTGGCTATAAATGTGGCCACCCTTTTGTTTGCCAGCAACATAAAATCTTCGACCAGCATGTGGGCATCTTTTCGTTCCTTCACCTTCATACCTGTGGGCATGCCATTTTCATCCAGAACAAACTGAACCTCATCAGATTCAAAACTGATAGATCCTTCAGCATACCTTTGCAGCCGGAGATGTTTGGCCATATGGTCCAAAGTGCGTATTTCCTTTACGAAATCTCCTTCCCCGGTTTCAATTCTTTCCTGAGCTTCTTCATAAGTAAATCTCCGGTCTGAATGTATGATGGTTTTTCCAAACCACTCTCTGATGATTTTATTATCTTTATCAAAAACAAACACTGCAGAAAAAGTCAGTTTGTCTTCATGCGGATTGAGAGAACACAAGTCATTGCTCAGCTTTTCAGGCAACATAGGACATACCCTATCCACGAGGTATACAGAAGTGCTCCTGCGGTAAGCTTCCTGATCAAGTGCTGATCCTTCTGCCAAAAAATGGGTAACATCAGCAATGTGAACTCCTACTTCGAGTTGATCATCGTCCAGCCACCTCACAGAAAGCGCATCATCAAAGTCCCTGGCTGTCAAAGGATCAATGGTAAATGTGATAATATGCCTGAAATCCCGCCTGACTGCAACAACATCATCGGTTATCTTTGAATCAACAGCATCTAATTCTCTGATGACATCTTCACCGAATTCCGGGTCAAAACCATTGGAGTATAAAATCGCCTGCATATTCATCTCCACATCAGAGATATCTTCCAGGACTTTGATCACCTTTCCCCATAGTGCTTTGTTTTGTCCACGACCCCATGAAATGATCTCAGCTACTACTCTGTCATTGTCACTACTATCCAGGATATCATCATGGTGGATCAAAATTTCAGGAAACAATCTTGCGTTATCAGGGCTCAGGATGGCATAATTATTGAAAATTCTGATATGTCCTATGATCCGGGTATGAGCCCTTTTGTCGATAGATACCACCACTCCTTCCGGCCTCCTGTGTGCTTTGCTAAGCGTAACTGAAACCGTCACTTCATCTTTGTGAAGGGCACCTTTGAGATTTCTGGCATGGACGTATATATCCTCAACTGATTCTGAATTGATGATGTATGCCGCTCCGGAGCGGGTCATGTCTACGATACCCGTATACAGGATGACATCCTCTTTCTTCTGTTTTCTGGTATTGGCTGGCTGATCCTGATATCTCTCCCATTTAAATCGGCCCTCTGAGAGTTTTACAACTTTTTTTTCTGCCACCAGTCTCAGTAATGACTGCGTGATAGAATCAGGTGGGTTGGCTACGTTTATCTTTCGGGATATCTGCGTGACATTGTAAATGATCTTTGGATTTTTTGAAAGTAGCTTTTCAATCTGGTTTCGCAGGTCTGATTCTTTAAGTTGCCTGGGTTTTCTGTTCATACCTTAAATAAGGTTTAATGGTGAATAATTTTTTAACTCTGGTGAGGAGAAAAAAATTTACAAAATTTCAAATCTCAAAATTCTAATTATCCAATAAAGATGATTTTGAAATGCTGTAAATCATTTTCTGTTTGTATATCTGTATGGAGAATAAATGTCCAAGATTATAACCTATTGTCATGCCATATAGTTCACTTTTATTTCATATAAATGGGATAGTCAGGTTGGGATAATAATTTGAATTTCGATTACTACTTTTTTTGTAATTTTGTATTTATGTTAATAAGAAAAATTGTTGGTAAAATGAAATTGAAAACTCATTTTCAACCCTGCAAATTCATCGTAGTATATTATCTTGTGATATCCTGTACTTCATTGTATAGCCAACAAAAAACCGAAATTTTTGACTTGGTGGCAAAACTGACAGCAAAATCAGAAACTGATGATAAAAAACTCCAAGCCATTTTTGATTGGGTCACTTCAAATATCAAATACGATCACAAGGCTGCTAAAACGGATATTTCTAAGTTCAAACCAATAGCTGAAATCCTTCAATCTAAAAGTGCTATTTGCACAGGTTATGCTAATATGATGAAAGAAATGTGCGCTATTTCAGGAATAGAATGTCGTGTTGTTTCTGGCTATGCTCGTAGTTCCTCTGATCAAAAAATAAGTGATGCGCCTGATCATGCATGGAATGTGGTAAAACTGGATGACAAGTTGTTTCTATTGGATGCCACATGGTCTACGCAAAAAAATGGGCCACAATATTATCTGACAGATCCGGAAGTCATGATTAAAACCCATCTACCTGCACAAAGGTGGTGGCAATTGATGAAACATCCTGTTTCATATTATGACTTTAATAATGAAAATATGGAACTCATGGATTCGCTATCTGAATATCATTTTGCAGATACTATCACAAATATTTACCAGGGAAGTCAGGTCGAAATAAAAATGAAAGAAGCAGAAGAAGCTGCATTATTTTATCCATCAGCAAAAAATAAAAGAGAATATGCTGCTGTAATCATGGAAATAGCCGGTGAAGCATCAGATGCATTGTCTTCGGTCATGGATACCACAGATATTGGATGGTTGCATGGCCGCTTTGAATATATTCTGGACCTTTGCAGGAAGTCCTCCAAACTGACCGATCTGCTACCCACACAAAAAGAGCTTTATGCAGAAGTTTTACTCAATTACACCGCTTCACTGTACAATACATCAAGAAAGCGCTCTGAGGAAAAACTAAAACACTTGGTATCAGAAGCCAAAAATGTTTTGGATAATACCCCAAATTCTTACTATACCCAGCATGCCAGACAATTATTGATTTCATATGAAGAAATTATAGGTCTCAAAAAGTAGGCTGCATCCACAAGCGGGTTTCATGACAACTGTATCCTCAAGTAGCTTCGGCTTCGTTATCACCGCCAGCTACCCCGTTTCATTTCAAAGTCGGTGGTTGAGCGCATCCGCTGTGGCGGAGGAGCCGAAACCACTTAACAAAGCTTCTTTTCGCAAAAGGGTTTCGTGACAGCTGTATCCACAAGCGCCTTCGACTACATTATAGTGGACAGAAAATATTCTGCGAAAAATTCAAATCATAATATATTGTAAGTTAAATAATTATGATTATGAATTTTCTCAATCAATTTTCTGTTTGGTATAACTTTACTTATTCACCGGTTTCAAGCAGGGATTTCAAGAAAATAAGTTCATTAACCGCTAACAAATCATACAAAAAATAAATGATAAAAGTCATAGCCTATTATATTTAATATCATTTATTGAATTTAGATTAATAGGTTACCTTTGCCATATCATCCGAATACAATGGTCTTGGGATGAAATTATCTAATTTACAAAATAAAACAAAAACACATGAGGACATTACTTTTATTGGGAGTGTTATTTTTTTCCTTAAATAATGCTTTTACACAGGAAGTTAAAGACACTGCCTTAAGATTGGACCAATATGGCAAGGTCGTAAAAAGAGTGCCATTGGGAGCAGAAGCCAGAAATGGTATACTCGTATTTGAGTCTGCTGATCAGGATTACAAACTTTGGTTTGATTTCAGGTTGAATATTGATGGGCAGGTTACATTTGGAGAAAAATTCAATGAAATCGGTGACGGTGCTTCACTACGAAGAGCCAGGTTGGCTGTTAAAGCTGATATATCAAAAAACTGGTATGGTGAGTTGGACTTGAGTTTTAATAATGCAAAATTAGAGTTAAAAGATGCTTACGTAAGTTATGATTTTCAGAATGGATTGGTGGCAAGTTTGGGTAATTTCAAACAAAGATTCTCAATGTCCAGAACTGAGTCGTCCAGATACGTCAAGTTTATGGAAAGATCTATGGCTATCAATGCCTTGTCTCCCAACCGTAGTATAGGATTAGATATGACATACGAAGGTAAACGTTTTTTTGCAGTAGGTGGTATCTTCTTTCAGGAAATAGAAGATGCTGAAAAAGCGGTCTTTGTAGAAGATAATAATAAAGATTTCGGTCGTGATCAAGGCACTGATTTATTGGCCAAATTAGTTATACAACCTTTTGGGGACAATAAAAAACAAGGTTTACACTTAGGATATACAGTATTATATCGTACACCCAAGACCGAAGTGGCTCCCGGTGAATACGGATTTGCAAGATATAGCAACAGATCTCTCAGCAATATAAACAGGAAAAAATTTCTTGACACAGACCTGATAGCTGACTTCGATCATTCAGTCAATACCAATATCGAGCTTGCTGCATATCATAAAGGTCTGAACGTTGTGTCAGAAATCTTAAGCAATCGAACTTTCCGTAAAAACAACAAAGAGTCCTTAGATTTCGGTGGATTTTATGTTCAGGCAGCATATCTTCTTTTTGGTGGTAATCAGGTTTATAATAAAGGTGAAGCTGAATTTACACAACCTAACAGAGGAAAATCCTGGGGTGACATAGAGATAGCTCTCAGATATGATTACATCACACTCAACGACAAAGATGTGTTGGGAGGATCGGGTGAAGGTATCACAGCCGGAATCAATTTTTATACCGCTAAAAATGTAAAGTTTATGCTGAACTATAGCATCATCAATCATGACCGATATGCAAGTGGCAAAGGAAAAATATTTGTGGGAGAAGATGTCACAGGAGCATTGACAAAAGATCCTAAAAAAGTTGCCAATGCTACCGGAAACGGAGGTGAAGACTATAGTCAATTGGGCGTAAGATGCGAAATAGCATTTTGATCATAATATTATTTAATATCAAAAAATTTAAAAAATGAAACTTTCATATTTGTTTATTGCAATAATGATGTCTGCGACAATCTTCAGCTCATGTGTCAAAGATGAGATATTTGACGGACCGGCATCTATTAGTGATGTTGTGGCAACACCTGCCGCACCCAAATCTACAGAACCAGTCACCGTATCTGCCAAAGTTCTTGACCTGCAGGGAATCACAAGTGTAAATTTGTTGTACAGGACAGTCACCGGAGGCGCATTTACAACTGTAGCCATGACAGCCGGTGCCAATAATACTTATCAGGGAACTATCCCGGCTTTGCCCAAGGATACTAAAGTGGGATACTATATCGATGTAAAAAACGTAAAAGGTAAAACCACTGTTAGTCCCGCAGAAGCTCCATCAAAACTGGCAGAATACACTGTCGGAGCTTCCAATGTAGTAAAATTATTTATCAACGAGGTTTTTGCAGACGGAACAAAAGATGCATCTAATCCTGACTGGGTGGAGATATACAACGATTCTGATATTCCGGTGGACATCAGTGGATATGCTTTTTACGATGAAGGGATTAAAACCAGCGCTAAGCCCAAAAGGATCCTGAATACCGGTACCATCATACCATCAAAAGGTTTTCATATTGAGAGCACCGAGTTTACGGAAGGTAAATATACGATAGAATTTGGCTTAGGAACATCGGGCGATGCCATGTACCTAGAAGATAAAAATGGGGTATTAGTAGCTTCGCTTGATTTTCTGACCATAAATCTTTCAGGTAAAAAGTCTTATGGCAGAAAACCTGACGGGTCTTCGACATTGGTCACATTTGACACACCTACCAAAGGGAAATCAAATAACTAAACTGAAATCATAAAGAGTGTCAAAGTTTTCCTGACTTTGACGCTCTTTTTTGTTTTTGGCGGGATAGTCAAGTTTCTTGATAACCAGTTTGATTGCTTATTTGTAATGCCATCTTCGTTCTGTCAAAGTCTTACCTGACTATGGCGGAATCAATTTTATGGTCTCTGACCGATAGTGAACCAAATTCTCAGGTCATGAGACCGGCAGATACCAGTCCATAAGTCAGAGACCTTTGTACAACATCATCTGATCACTTAAAGTAGTTGTAAAATGCTGATTTTAAACTGATTATGTATTGATACTGAGGCTTTAAATTTGAGTCTACTCCGAAAATAAAACACTTTTTGATCATCAACCGATTTTTACCCGAATGCTAAGGGAAACGTTTGATCAGCAATACCATAGAAATTATTTTTTTTCTTTTCATTAAAAATTTTTCGGAGTGAACTCAATTTTATAACTTGCAACTTTTCAACTTTAGTCTTAAAGCAATTAAAAACATAAATGTCAAGAAAATTAATGAATCAAGTGCTCATTAATTATTTTATCGTCAGAACCATAATCTCTTGATTTACAACTAAGAAAAATTTTAAACATACTCTAAGTCATTCATCATTTAAAAAATATTTTACATTTAACCTATAAAAAATTAATTATGAGTAAGGAAGGTTTAGCAATAGGGGAAATTTCAAAACCAAGGTTTGAATTTCGTACTTTTGGTCAGAATTTTGATAACGCAAATAAAAGAATGGCACGTCTGTCCATGCCGGTACCTGAGAAAGTATGGGAAAGACACAGTGATGAGATCTATATCTTATCCCGGACCAATGACGTCAATAATACCAAGATTCGGGATGGAAAAATGGACATAAAAACGTATGTTCAGACAGTAGATGGACTCGAACAATGGAATCCACTGATGAAAGGTGAGTTTCCGATTGCTGCCAAAGTCCTTACGGAAGAAGTATTTCCGGCTTTTATGGTTACTATGCCTTCATTGGATAAAGATGTCATCACTTATGATGAGTTTATAAGCATGATAGAGGCTCACCCTGACCTGCAGGCTGTAAAGGTACATAAAGAAAGATATGGGTATATGGTCAATAATACCATCTGCGAGACCGGTTCTGTACTGATCAACGGAGCAAGGGTCGAAACTATCAATTCTGAATCAACAGAAGTAGAAGATATCAAAAAAACCATTAATGACGTAGGACTGGCAGGTGTAGAAAATATCAATTACCTTCAGGCCATCAAGAGAGTCATCGGATTGATTAATAAACCATTAGCAAACTAACATCATGGCACAGGAAATAGAAAAAAAATTTTTAGTAAAATCAGAAGATTTTAAAAGTTTGGCAAGCAAATCTACGAGAATAACTCAAGGCTACCTTTCGTCCATCCCGGAACGCACAGTAAGAGTGAGAACAAAGGGTGATCGCGGATTTATAACCATAAAAGGTATAGGTAGTGCTTCTGGAGCATCGAGGTATGAGTGGGAGAAAGAAATCCCGGCATCAGAGGTGGAAGAACTTCTCAAAATATGTGAGCCTGGCGTCATAGACAAGACAAGATATGAAGTGAAAGCAGGCAATCACACTTTTGAAGTGGACGAATTTTATGGCGAAAACCAAGGTCTTACCGTAGCTGAAGTGGAGCTATCTTCAGAAGATGAGGGCTTTCAGAAACCCGAATGGCTTGGTGCTGAAGTGACCGGGGATACAAAGTATTACAATTCTATGTTGATGAAACATCCTTTTACAAAGTGGTAACAGGTATCAAGTGCACGTGTCATGAATTGTAAAATTATATGTATCACTTTACTGGTTTTTATTACTTCTTCGGGTTGTTTTCTGGACAATAAGATTGATCAGGGAAAAAATAACGAAATTAAAACGGAAGCTTTCAATTTGTATCAAGCCGGAATTACAGGATTTTCAGGAATCTGTCCCGGCAAGGTAAAAGATACTTTTTTGGCTGTAAGTGATAAAACAGGAATTTTTGAGATAGACAACGTCGGAAAGATCATCCGTAAATTGCCATTTTCGGGAAGTTATGATTTTGAAGGTATCACGATCAATCCGGCAACCAACGAAGTATATCTGGCTGATGAAGGTCAAATGAAGATATATAAACTCTCCAATGATGAAAAATCAATCGAACTCATCACTGATGTAAGAGTCACAGGCGGAGTTTTCAATAAAGGGATAGAAGGTCTGACCTACGGTAATGATACACTATATATAGTCAATCAGGAGTCGCCCACCATCATGATAAAATACGATCTGAAGTCGCGAAAAGAAACAGCAAGGCTGGCATTAAATTATGTCCAGTTTCTTTCAGACATTTACTATGACAGTTCCGATAAGACACTTTGGATTTCAGACAGCAAACAACAAAAATTCTTTCATACCGATCTCAATGGCAATGTCATTGCCTTCCAATCAATACCATATATCGCAAAGCCAGAAGCCATCACGGTGGATAGTGCTGCAAAAATTGCTTGGATAGGATGTGATGAAACCGGATTTTTGTACAAGGTAAAACTTGAAATCTAATAAATTATGTTCAATTCATTTAAGTCTGAGTCATGAGCACATTAGATAAGCAATCAACGTCCGGCATTCCGTTCGATCCTTTGGATATGAACAATTATAAAGTTGAAAAACTCAAAAAAGCGGATAAGGCGGGATTTGAACGAATGATGGAGATATGGGGTGGTCCTTTGGCAATCCTTGTTTTTGTGTTGATATATTTTGTAGCAGATATTACATTTCTCAATGAGATCAATACTGAAGGCCTTAAAGAGGATGCTTTAAAAAGATTTAAGGATCTGGGCAATGAAAAATTTGTCAGGATCAACTATGCCATGTTGGCCATATTTGCAGCTTCTATCATACTATGGATTACAGAAAGTGTGCCGAGTTATTTGACATCATTACTGGTGATCATAGCCATGGTACTGACCGGAGTGACCACAGAAAAGGTGGCTTATGCCCAGCTTGGGCACCCTGTGATGTGGTTGAATATCCTGTCTTTTGTGCTGGCCAGTATGCTTGTAACGACCAGAGTGGCAAAAAGATTTGCGCTGTGGTTTGTACTGAAGTTTGGTAAAAATGCTTTCGGTGTGTTTTTTAGCTTTATTATAATCAATATCGTTTTATCTATTTTTATTTCGGCAACTACTGCCAAGGCGACCATTCTATTACCGATTTTTATGGTGATAGCAGCGATATATGGTGCCACATCTGATCATAGAAATAACTTCGGACGTAATATTGTACTTCAAAATCTGTTTCAGATCAACATTGGTGCCAGTGGTTTTATCACGGGTTCCGGAGCCAATCTGCTGGCAGGTTCTCTCATCGCAGGAGCTATGGGTTGGACCATGTTTGGTTATCAGGACTGGTTTGTAGCAGCATTTCCTTTGTGTTTGATTTTTATCGTGATAGGATGGTATGTAGGTAATAAATTGATATTTCCTATGTCTGCCGATGAACAAAATCCACAGATCGAGGGCGGTATGCAAAGACTCAGCGTTGAATACCAAAATCTGGGTAAAATGACTTTCAATGAGTACAAGTCTATTGCACTGTTTGTAGTAGTATTATTGCTTTGGGCCACTGACAAGCAACATGGTATATCTCAAACCGCTGTTGCCTTCATGGGTGCTGTATTCGCCCTACTGCCCGGTATTGGTATCATAAAATGGAATGATGTGGATATACCCTGGCACTTGATGCTGTTCTCAGCCGGTGCATATACACTTGGTGCTGGACTCGAAGCCACAGACCTTCCGGCAAATCTTGTAGATGCTACATTTGATTATTTCGGTGTTTCAGGTTCAACCCCGTTTTGGGTACTGTACTTAGGATTGACTTTTTTGATGTTATTCAGTGGAATACTTTTTCAATCCAAAACCATGAGGACTTTGATTTTTGTTCCTATCGCCATCGGTATAGCTCAAAAATTCAATTATCCCATCTTAAGTCTCGCCTTCCCTGTCGCTTTGCTTATTGAGCATGTATACGTTTTACCTTTCAATAGCAAACCTTCAGCATTGTTATATACCACAAATCACTACAGCATGAGTGATTCCTTCAAGTTTGGATTTACGATGATGGTGATAAGCTGGTTTGTCATCATCCTGTGGGGAGAGACCGTATTAAAATACCTTGGCTACACCAGCAATGGCGTATTCTTGATATTTCTTAATTTTGCATAATACCTAAAAAATGATATTGGAGTGTGATAGAACAAAATGTTAAATTTCATGATAAGTTTTCAGTAGAACTAAAACTGGGATTTATAGCCCGAAAAAAGGTATTAAAAAATAATTTTACGCTTAACTTGTGGATGTTTATCCCGGAGAGTCTCGATATCAACAGATTTACCTACTCAAAAGAAGACTTTTATACTGATATCAAGTCCAATATCAGACTCATCACTCCCGTATTTCTATTGAGAGATATAGCTGAAAGAAAATGTCC
The DNA here is from genome assembly GCA_016713025.1 of Saprospiraceae bacterium. NCBI lineage: Bacteria > Pseudomonadati > Bacteroidota > Saprospiria > Saprospirales > Saprospiraceae > Saprospiraceae bacterium. Next base: position 79,003 of record JADJPZ010000003.1, read on the forward strand.
CGTTTTTGAAAACCTTGAAACATCTTTTCAGCAGCTTGCTTCAGAACCCACTCGATCACACAGAGCAGAATACGAATATCAGATTAAAATGTTCTTGTCAGTGCTCAAAAGTTCTCTGCGAAGTGAAATAAATCACATATCCAATTGCAAGGAGGAAGATTTGGAATATTTGACTGCACACTTTCTTGACTATCTGCGTGGTATCACCGCGCAATACCGGTCATTGTATTTTATCATAAATGTGCCTACTATCACAAGTGAATTGATGGAATATTTCAATTACGGGGATGAATTTATGAGCAATCTGGCAGAGTCCAACACTTTTATACTGCTTAGAAATGTAAAAGGTAAGCACTACATAAAGTTTGATGATTTAAAAAATAGTTTGCTTACATACGTCGAAGAAGAGATAGAGTATAAAAAATCAAAAAACTTTCTGATAGTAGATCGGGACAATAAAAAGGAGAACACAGGCATTGTCTTCAGACTCGGGGTGCTCAAAAAATATATGGAAAGCCACTTATTTCTCAATACAGACAAACAAAAAGATGGTATCATTGCCGAACAATTATTGCTGAGTCTAGCCGCAGGTATTTCTATGGTTTTTGCTACTTTTATAGCTTTCTCCGTACAGCAGAAATATGGAAATCTTACCATGCCGCTGTTTGTGGCGTTAGTTGTCAGTTATATGCTCAAGGATCGTATCAAGGAGTATGGACGATACTATTTGGCTCACAAAATGAGTACCCGATATTTTGATCATAAGATCAGTATGAGTGTAAGTGAACGTGAAGTAGGCTGGGTAAAAGAAAGTATGGATTTTATAGATTACGGAAAGATACCGATAGCTGTACAGGAGTGCAGACAAAAATTCTCAATACTCCAGAGTATATCCAGAAAGAGCAGTGAAAAAGCTATCCTGTACAGAACACAAATGTTTATAGACCGCAATAACCTTGACGATAGCAGCAAGTATCATATCACTGGTATCAACTCGATCATAAGGTTCAACTTTACCACTTTCCTCAAAAATATGGACAATCCTGAATTTCCTATGTTTTATCCTGATAAAGAAGAAGGTTTCTTGATGGTCAAAGGACTAAAATTGTATTATATAAACCTGGTCATGGAGAAAATCTGCGAAGATCAAAATGAACTGGTCAAGTATCGTATTGCCATCAATAGGAAAGGTATTCATTCGATTGAGAAGGTGATATGAAGTTGTTTAAAATCATTGAGGTGACAACCTTAAATATCCGTACCATTTTTTCAGGTTAATCTTAAATTTTCGTACTAATCATTCAGGTAGAAGGTCTTGTTTTGAAAAATGTATCAGACAAAGATCATTTGCATGTGATGTAAATTAAGCTATGTAATAATTAATTTTTGATGGCTAATACATTTCCTATTATTGGCATGAATATGCCAGAAATTCCAAAAAAGAAAGGTGGCAAATCACCACCTTTCTTACAATCAAAACTTTTTTTGTACTTTTTTCCCTATTTAACAATGATGACTTTCCTTACAAAAGGAACATGGGACGCATGGCCTTTCAGCTGGTAGATTCCCGGCAGCAGGTGCGAAGCATCTAGCGAGTTACCTTTTAGCTCAGGAACGAATAGCATCAGTTTTCCATCAAGACTTCTGATTTCCAGATTTTTTAAGTCCTGCCCATCTGAATTAAATAAAATGATTCCGTTTGTCGGGTTGGGGAAGATGCTTACACTTTTGGCATAATATTGATCAATTGCAGAGGATGGCACCGCAATAGAAATAGTTCCTGAATTTATCTTAACAGGTGTATCTGATCCGTTTACATCCAGAAATTTTGCATTTTTGGGTGTGATACTATTTTGTATAGAGGCAGTATTATTATTAGCACCTAATATTTTGAATCGGAGTTTGTACACTACGCTGTTGTCTGTCAAAGTATTTCCTTTACTAAAATCGTCTGTTTCCCATATGAAGCCCAACTTACCGGAAGACAGTAAGGTTTGATCAAGACTCGTAGTGCCTTTTATGACTATATCATCACCAGATGGAACACTTAAAAGCTGAAGCTTGTCTGTCGGCCATTGAAGTGAAAACTGCATCACAGCCCCTTTGCTGAAATTTTTACAATTGACTTCAACAGTAATATTACTTCCTGAAGCAGCTGTCAATCCCTGAATATTCAATTCCATATCTGAAGCGCTCCTGTTTTGTGTAAAAATACCATTAAACTGCACAGCACTATGATCAAGATCGCCATATTTTACCCCGATAAAATCCTGATTGACTTTGTTTTCTGTCAGTGGATTATAACTCAGAGCATCAGGAATGGTACCTGCCAATGGATTGCCGGTCGTCGGGAAACTGTAAGATTTTGGAACAAATCGCCATGTATTTACTTTGTCGGGTAATTCTGTTATTAAGCCTTGCATAATTCTACGGAGAATAAACAAATCAGAAATGTCGATAACTTTATCACGATTCAAATCAGCTGCCAGATAAGTATAAGGGTTATTGAAAAGATTTAACCCTTGCATATGTCGTCTGAGTAAAAACAAATCTGAAATATCAATACCTCTGGAGACGGTTTCATTATGGCTTGGAGACATGGTGTAGGTCTGTTCGTTCAATATATCATCAAATTTAAAACTGCCATTTGCAGTGGATTTAGATATTTTTATTTCTTGGTTCTGATTTTTTATGTTCACTTCAATATTCTCTAAAGGCACATTGGATGATTTAGAAACAGTTCCATTAATATTGGATGTTACTACTTTTATACAGACTTCCCCAGCTGTAACATTTATGTTGAATTTTGAACCGGTGTTATCCAGAATAAAAATTTCACCTTCAAAAACTAAACTTGTCTTAGTGTTTATTTCACCATTAAGTCTTACATTCAGATTGAATAAGATAGCATCATCAGGTAAAGTTTTAGCTACATCAGCATATGTCAGCACTAATTTCTTATTAACCACCGCAAAATCAATCGATGAAAGTCCGGAGTTCGGATGGATATTACTGACACCGGTTATTTCTGCTATTTCGTTATTTCCTGAAGCAATCTTGAATTGTAAACCTGCCACATCAGAATAAGACTTTACTCGTACCGGAACTTTTAATTCTGATCCTTTTCCACCGCAAGATTGCTTATCTATCGAAACAATAGTTGAGACCGTTTTACAAACGTCAGCTTGTTGTTGGGGTTTATCACTATATAAACCCTTATTGTAAAAATTGTCCCAGTCATAGATGATATCCATCCAGTTTGTGAGGTATTTTGTTGACCTGATTCCGGAAATATTGACTTCTTTTTTCGCTTCACCATATTGTAAATTATCTATTTTGAGCTTATTTCTTTTGAACATAAAATGGCCTTGATGATCGCAGGAATGGGAACATATTTCAAAATCATAACCTGTATCTACAACAGACCTGGTACTGGGACGATTATCAACAATCTGATTGCCATATCCGGGCATACTTTGCATCCAGGCCACATACCAGAATGCTTCAGCATGTATGTAAATGTGATCCAGTGATTTGCCAAATCTATCTTGATACACGTCTTTAATCCATTTGTAATTAACTTTTTCCCAGGTTTCTTTATTAACCGGAGTTTTGGTGCCTCCTTCAGGCTTCCAATCCATGATATCACTTTCGATTAATCTTGTGTTTTGATAATCGTAATCACTGACTGCATTAGGCGGATGATGGGTATCTCCGCTTCTGCCTAATGGTCGTTCATTATTGGGTCCAACGCCAACAAAATTTTTCCAAAAGAAATTGGTATTGCCATCCTGCAGCCAATTGGCGTGAGTCAACATTGCTTCGATCTGGTGACCATGGTTATGAACAGCTTCGTTGCCTACACGAGAATAGTTATATCCATACCAAACATAAGTGTGGTTATATACAGGTAAATCATCGTTGTACCTAAAACTATTAGATACATCACCGGTTTTGGGACTTGACATATTTGATTCAGGAAAATTGATTGAAAAATTACCCACCTGAAATACCCAAAACTCTTTTACACCAAGGTTATTTACATAGTTTGACCCGTTTATTCTATCCATGGCATTGACTTGCTCTATAAAATACTTGTATTGGCCGCCATCAATTATATTCCTATTTCGAGGTATCGGTTCATAAATAAAAATGATATCAATCACTTTGTAACCAATGTAGGGATTTGCATTCGGGTTTTTATAGCCCCTAAACTTACTGCCCTCTTCAAGCATAAACTTGGCATCTTTTGCAATACCAATGATTCTTTTTTTTGTATCAGCCACTAATGTAAGATCCTCAAGAAACCATTGATCTACTTCTGTTTTGTCAAGATAAATGCCATCTTTTGTTGGAATATATGCCACCATCACAACAGGTATGAGTTTCTTATGACAGGATGCAGGAGTTAAGAGGAAGTTATCAATTTCCGAAAGTTTTTCCATTTCCTTGAATGGTTTAAGGACATTAACCTTGATTTTTACTTCAATATTTTGATATTTCCCTTTCAGAAAAGTTGTTCCGTAGTTTACTGTCTCCAAATCGCCATTGATGAGTTTGGCAACTGTAGTATCTTCAACTGTCCAGGATAATAATACATTAGGGATTTCTATCTGCTTACCATCGACTGTAGAAATCAATTTTGGAGTTTTCCACCAGTCGGCCCTATTCATATACACTTTCCAGGTCTTGAAAAGGTCAATAGATGTGGTGTCTGTTAATTGCAGATTGGTAATAGCAATATTATTTCCTTTTAAAAAATTTTCATAGATTTCATCTGCACCTCTGGCTATATTACTAATCCTGAGTTCATCGATTCGTCCTATTAGCTGATCATTTGGAATGTGACTTGAACCAATATTGAAATGAGGTGATTTAACCACTGGAAGACTATATCCCACGTTAGTTGAAGTAATAAGCAGGCCATTTTTATATAATTTTAAAGTATTGCTATCCCATGTAAATGCAAGGTGATACCACGTATTTGTTTCGTAAATATTATTGACAGTAACTGTTCTGGTCAAACCAGGTACACCAATATTAATATCCATAACCGTCCATGTACCTACACCTATGCGCAACCCGCCATCCACAGCCATTCCTAAAGCTGTGCCAGGGCCCTCAGGCCGTATCCAAAATTCATAAGTGCCTTGCTGACTATTAAAATTCCTTGTCGTATCAAACCTTAAAGTCGTGTTGTTACTGATATAAAGGGCCTGACCATGTATCCCTGTTTGATACGAGAGATTTTGCGATTGGATGGGAAGTTCGCCGTCCGCTCCCGTAACATTGTTATTAAAATTGAGCAAAAGCAAAGTATTGGCATCTTTTATGAGTGGTTGTGTGAAAGCTGATAAGTTAAGGAAAGTAATAAGGATGAAAAGTAAAAGGTGTTTCATGGCTCTTTTGTTTCAATTGATTAATAATTGGTTATCGAAAATTAGCTTGGAGTCCTGCTTTAATCATAGGTCGTACAAAGTCTTTTTGAGTATTGAATCTATCAAAACTGTCATTGAGGAATATAAAATTTAAGTCCACAAACAAGCCAAGCCCACCAATCGGTGAATGATCTGTTTTTAAAAACATTCTAATACCTAGATCATTAAATACTTGATTGTAGCCAGGAATATTAAAATTTGATCTGTAAGATTCTACATTTGTAAAAGGCTTAATCCAATTGAAATTATAGTATGTACTTAAGACATCTTTAAAGATAAAATATTCTAACCCAAACCTAGTCTGCAACCTGAAAAAGTTTAACTGCTTGTCGTTGTCTAAGTCATAAGTACTTTTTTCATGGGCGTGTATAGCATAATGTAGCCAAAATTTTCCCTGATATTTATTTTGAAATGTTGTGTTCAAACTGATATAACCAGTTCCATAAAACCCATACTTGCTGAATTCAGGTATGATAATTGAATTGACTGAAAGGGTATCTCCTTGCCCGTTACCAATGTACGCACCGATTGAATGAACCCCTTTATTATTTATCTGAGCGCTACCCAATAAGGTAACAGAAGGTTTTACTTGTTCAATGATATCGAATATTTGTGGGAGCGCTGAGATGCCTGCCTTTTTTTTTAAATCTTCATTTTTCTTATCATTTAATTTTTTTTCAGCATCATTGAGTTCAGCAATATTTGCTTTTAATCTTTGTTGTCTTGTATTAAAATTTGAAATTAGCTTTTGTACAATTGTATTGAGATTGGGGTTAGAAAACTCCAAATCTTTTAGTTGGCTAAGATCTCTTATCGCACCATTTAATTCACTGTCAAATTTATTCTTTAATAAATATGCACTTCTTAAATTTGCAGCTTCGCCATCTTTTAATGTACTTTTTAAATTAAATTCAAAAACTTGTAAGTTAATGATGGAACTCCTTATACTATCAATCTGCTTGGTTATTCTTTCAATCATTTTTGGTTTATCCTGACTGAAAAATATTCCACTGCTGATATAATTAACCAAAGAATCCCTGGCACTACTCGAGGAAGGACTAGCATTATGATATTTCGAAACAGTATCAATTTGACAAGTAAATTTTGGACAACTGTCAATGGAATCTAACGTTTGGTGAACCAATTTTATAACATTAAACTCACCGGTTTGAGCTGGTTGTGATTTACCTGTTTGAACTTTCAATGAGCATAATAATAAGATCAGAAATATAACTTTGAATAAATTTAGGGTTTGCATTCTCGTTTTCATTGAAATAAAATTTAGATTATACTCCTTTATTGGAAGATCTATCAAAAGGTAACCTCCTCCACACCAAGAATTTTTTTTCTCAAAAAATAATATTCCAATTTTATTTTATATCACAATTATATATCTTCACCCTGTCAAACCCCAAACCATCGTGCAGGATTGGATCGAAAAAATCAAAACAAACGAAAACGCAGCACTTAAGGAGATATATACCTTGTGCAGGGAGGAGTGTTTGATGTGGCTACGCAAAGACTTTGGCTGCAGTGATGAGGATGCTTTGGACATTTTTCAGGTGGCGGTGATGATATTGTATGACAATGTGATGACAGGCAAACTGTCGGTACTCACTTCCAATATTAAGACATATGTCTTCAGCATCGCCAGAAACAAAATATTGGAGTTGCAGCGGAGCCGGAAGAAGTACTCACGGGATGATGCCGTATCTATAGCTTCATCCTATGTCGTTGATGCAGAGCCCGATATGACCGAAGAGCAGTTGCTCATCAGCACCCGCTCGATCGACGAACTCGGCGACCCATGCAAAACTGTCCTGATACAATACTACATCCATGACAAAAGTATGGATGAAATCACCGCCTTGATGGGTTACAAAAACACAGACACCACCAAAAATCAAAAATACAAGTGCCTCAAAAGGTTACAAAACATCTATTTTGGTCATATACAAAAAAGTCTTGAATATTGAGAAGCGCACAGGAAGATATCACATTGCTGGATGATTACATCAAAGGACGTCTGGATGATGAAGCCAAATCAGCTTTGGAGTTGCGTCTGGCAGCTGATCCGGACCTGCTTGCAGACCTGTCAGACCTGAAAGTGCTGCAGCAGGGAATGCGGGTAAAAGCTTTGGCCGGTAAACTGGAGATGATGAGGGGATGGGAGGAGGAAGGAGTCGGAAAAGGTAGCGGGAACTGGAAAAAATGGATGATCATCATATTTTTTATGGCTGCATTGGGTTACCTTTTGTACGATGTTGCATTAAAACCAAAGAATGGAATACCGGATGCGTACCAATCTTTGTACGCAACACAATTTGACAGCAAACTGATACTTCACTCGACAAAAAGGTCAGCAGGACAACAGGATGTACTCACTCCCGTCCAAAGAAGAGCGTATGAGATGTACAGCATTCAGTTGTTTGATGATGCGATACCATTGCTGACAGACTTATGGGAGACAAAAAAAGACACGTTGGCTCTCTTTTATCTCGGAGTCAGTCAGGTGGGTGCAGGTCATACTTCCGAAGGTTTGGAAATATTAAAAAAACAAGAATTAAGAACCTATTCAGAACAAACAAATTTATTTTTTAACCACTAAAATCAGAATGAAAATGAAAAAATTAGGAATTTTTGCTTTATTTTCTATTATTTTATTAAATTATTCATGTAAAGATTGTAAACATCGAATAAAAACTGAAAAGGGTATAATTACTCCATATATAAACCCCTCCAGAGTATTACCTTCAACCTTTAAAGAAGTACTTTTCAATAATCAGTTAGTATGCCGTTTGATAGTAATTTAATTAGGTCAAAACCTGGTGTTAAAATAGAAGTATATAAATTTTATGCGTCGTTTCCAACTGGAACTTTTGATAATCAAAAGGATACGATTGAAGGTTGGTTTATAGAAGCGGTTAATACAAAAACAACAATACCTCCTCCAGATTCTGTATTCTCTGCATTAGGAGACTATGGTTGTATACCAACGTTTATTGTCAGTAATGGCAGTTTATTAAGAACAAAGTATGGCTCAATACCATTGATTGTTGCAGTGCACCCTCAATCACCAACTAATGAGCCAATTCAACCAACCTTGGAGCTTTTTCCTATTGAAAACGATGATTATATAAAGCTCAATGATTTAATAGTCAATAATCCTAAAATTAAATATGAAGGGGGATTAGATGACCCACCTTCAATCAAAAAGATGATAGTATACAAAAATAGAACTGAAAAGGCTTTATGTATTAATATTGAGCAATCTGGATGTCCCAAATAATTTGACTTAATCCTCCACATCCCAATAATTAAATACAACATCCGTCGCGCCGTTGATCATAAAATAGCGGGGAAGGGAAAACAAACCTTCCCCTTTCACATAGGATCCAAGCCCCGACTGACAGGCGGATAGCACTATTTTTTTACATCTGCTTTTGTATCGGAGCAATTCATAGCCGTACAAGCTGTCCAGACCACCCTCCGATGTTCTGAAATACAATTTAACATCGTCCTTTTCCGCACTGTTGGCGATGCCATGCAGCGCAAGATGAATGTATTGCACACTTGTATCCAGATAGGCTTGAAGAAAGTTTGCCTTTGTGGCCGTTGTTCCTGCATAGATGTCTGTGTCAGGGTATTTTGATTTCAAAGCAGTGGTTTCTTTGTAGGTACCTGGCAACTCGATGAGACGGGTTCTGTATTTTGACCTGATAGTGTTTGGATCGGAAAAGGCAAAAAGGGCAGTTTTACCATTTTTGATTTCTTCGGGAAGGAAGTCCTTCAATAACCTTATGGCCGGTAAGTGAATGATTTTATTGACTGGTCGTTCCAAAACTGCATTCAATGGAAATCTATGAAAAATACCATCCGCAATATAAAAATCGTGTTTTGAAGCTTTGACTTAACAGTTGATGGTATTAGAGATGTGATTTTTTTATTACTGATTTTACCTTCTGAGCTCTGCAATGCGGCAATCAAACTATCTACTATTTTGAATGATTGGGGTTCCAATTTCTGCCTATCTACCCATACTTCATCCTTATTGATGACTGTAAAATACCAGAGTTCTTTCGTTTCGTCTATACTTAGGATACATTGATTTTTTTTAAGCGAAGTTTTGATGTCACTGATATCTAGTTTTTCTGTAACTAATCCGTGGGTAATAAATTTTTTATTGATTTTTCCTATTTCATCCTCAAGATCATAATATTCGTCCATCAGAGTATTAAATCTTGCATTATCCCGCAATCCTTTTCTTCTTTCTTCCTTAATGGATGACCTTAGTGATATTTCCTCTTTCAAAATTTTTTCCGCAATATTGACTTGGCTTTGTGCCATTTGTTTGTCACGATAGAGTAAACTATTTTTATGCTTGTCACTATAATGTACAAATGCATGAAGGAAAGTTGTATCATTTGTTTGTTTCCACAATGTATAATTAACATCCATACCTAGTTCAAAATACTTTTGACCGCTCTCGAGATAAAACTGCAGGATGGCATTTTCATCCATCACTTTAAATTGTGCATAAATGACTTCATCCAGCCTGTTCAGAATTTTTTTTGATTTTTGTAAATCTTCTTTGCTTTGTCTGGATTTGTATTTAGCATGATATATTTCTGCACTTCTGAGTACAGCCACAAAAGGATAGGTTCTTTGGATGTTTAAATACTCCAAAAGTGCAGCGTCAGAATATTTTTCAATACCTATATTTTTAGCTATATAGTTCAATGCCTCATCATAATTTTCTGAATTTTCATCACATTGTGAAAGTAAAAAACAAAGGGTGGAAAACCGTGCAGAATGTTTGTGACCCTTTTTAAGTTCAGTATTTAAAGCAAGTTTCAGGAACGGTATAGCCTTCTCGTATTTTCCCTGAGAAGTATAATATTGCCCATACCACCGGTTCATTTCTACATAATCATTTCCTGAAAGCCGGATATTCTGATTGATTTTATCAGCTGTCGCATGCCAAAGTGAATCTTGTCCCCGAAGCATGTAGATAACTAAATAAGACTTCATCAAATTTTGATATAATTCCGGGTTCCTGTCGGGTCTGATCAATGAAAGTCCGTTTTGAATATCTTCCTCGGTGCCTTTAAAATCTCCTTCACGAAACATCATAAACGCTCGGTTGGCAAAAGCTCTTGCCATATCAGCACTATCAGCAGATGGCAGATATCTTTCAAAATCAAACATAGCATTGGCATGTCGGATAGCCAGCAGGTTTTTTCTCTTATAAGTGCAAAAGCCACAAATCTTTTTAACGCATTCCTGATATTCAGGAGTAATGACTTTTTTATCTTCAAAAGCATTTTTCGCAAGCATGATATAGTGCCACGCAGAGTCCAGATCGTTTTTCCGTTCATCAAAATATTTTGCCATTGTAAAAGCAGCTTTTCCTTTGTAATATGCAGGGATATCTGCATTTAAAATCCTTCTGAGTGTATTCAACTGCGAAAGGTTTCTTCCTGTCTTGAGTTCAAATTCTGATAATTCGACCCAAAGAAGAAAAAAATTATCCTTGCCATAACTTGTTGTCAATTCCTGATATATCGCATTTGTCCTTGAAGTATCTTTACTTAAATTGAGTATTTTAGCCTTGACGTATAATTCTTTTACCTGATCAATATTTTTGCTATCCAAAATATCAAAATACAAAGCCAAAGCCAAATCATCCTGACCAATAAATTGTAACGAATCTGATGAAAATATTTCCTGATCATCATGAATTTCAGGAACCGCTGTCAAATCATGAATTGGATTTTTCTTGAAATTTTCAGTTGTACAACCTGTAACGGAAATAATAACAAACAGAATCACAATCAACCGAAAAGCTGGGTTGTTGTGCAATGTATTACACCAGAAATTATTATCGTGCTCCAGACTTATCAAAATACAAAATTAATTTAAACATTTAAAAACCGAAAATATCATTCTGATTGGCTCTTTGCCTTTTCCTTGAAGTGCTCTCTTTTTACACGTGGAGCTAAATCCCAGCTGCGATGGTATGATTTGTACGTATTTTTCCGGCCAAACATTTTGTCCAATTTAACATTCAGATTGTGTGCGTCCATATAATTGTTGATATACTTCAGTTCTTTCTCAAGTTCATTATCTATCTGACGGATGTGCGTGATCATATTGGGCTCAACTGTAAGCCTGAACCGCCATGGTTGAGAGAAAACATATTCTTTTTGTATCCTTTTGAATTGATGATAGTAAACATCTTTCAACTCAAAGCAAGCTCTCTCCTGATCAGTGAGTATCATTTTAGGATTTTTTGACCATTCATATTCTGTCAGATTTTTTAGAAATTGAGGCTTGTCCACATATACTCTTTTTCGCTTTCTTCTTTTTTTGGTTTGAAATTTTTCATCTGGATGATACTGAATGGTATTTATCTTATCCAGAATATTTTGATAAAAATGCTCTTTATCACCATGGGCTATGTCATTTTTTAAAACAAAATAGCGTTTATATCCTCTTTGGTAAGGTTGCTCTAATTCGATAAGTGGAAGATTAAGTATTTCATCCCAAAGTTCATTTCTTCTCCTGCTCAGTTTTATTAATTTTTTTTCAAAGGAATCTTTATTTTGCTTTCTTTGAAGACGACTATTATTGATGACTTCCTGCATGTTTAATTGATCCATTTTCCCTATTTTCCTTAGTAATTCTAACAAAAATACAGAATTCTGTTAAATAATATAATACAACCCTTGAAAATTTCAGTATTTTATACTGGTTTACAGATGACTTGGGGGTTTCAAACTTACAGCACTATTAAAAATTGCAAAATAAAATGAAGAAAAAGGATATATTTTCAATTTGACAGCCTTTATCAATGACACATCACCGGATTTTTCAGCGCTTCGAAGAAGTCAAGTTCAAGGGGAAGCTTGGACATAAAACCCCTGTAAATCAGATAGACACCCATGACTAAAGTGATGATAGGGTAAAGTCGCTTTAGTGATACACGTAGTTTTTGGCTTACAGCCTGATGACCTAATGTCACGCCCATCATAGCAGGAAAGGTGCCCAATCCAAAAAAAAGCATGAATCCCATACTACCCCAGATATTGCTCAAAGAAATGGCTCCGGCGATGGCGATATATACCAGTCCGCAAGGCAAGAAACCATTGACCACACCCAGATATAGGGAAGGCACATGTGCACTCTTGCGAAGCATGCCGAACAAACGTTGACTTACAGACTGATAAAAACGGTGGAGTGTCGGCAAACCGGAGATAAGCTGGTCTGGATTAACAGAAAAGATGAAAAATAACACCATAATCACTCCTAAAACAACTGAAACAACTCTCTGAGCACCACCTAAAGCTACTGCACTACCTAAAAGTCCAAACAGCAGCCCAAGACTGATGTATCCGATAGTACGCCCTGCATTATATTGCAATGACCCAAAAAATGCAGGAAACCCTTCATTTTTTTTGCTGGTATGTACTGCCAAAGCCAATGGACCACACATGCCGATACAGTGCAGACTACCAAAAAAACCGAGTGTGAATGCTATCCAATACACAAATAAGTGTGTTTGATTATAAGAGTATTTTTAAACTTTTATCATTTGTCTCCTAGTGGCAAATTTAATTTTGTCCAGCGTTATATTTTTTGCCGTAGCTTCCGGCAGATTCAGTATGCGCTGCGAGCCGTTGTTCGCAGTTCACTCATTATTGAGTAAAGTATTTTACTCAATACTCGTCAAAGACGAGACCATTCAATCATCTTGTCCAAAAATAAATTTTCTCACTTTCGCTCAAACATAAAAATTTAAACATACTCTGAAATGATAACAGAGAGAAATCAATTTGGGTTGTGTCCTTTGTCAAATATTTAAAATAAACGCGACGATTGCATTAAGGGTAATAACGTAATCATTTGAAAGAGCGACCTGATATCTAAAGCTTTTGTTTACAATACAAACAAATAAATCAGTAATACAATTATTATAAAAAATGTAACGACAGTTTTAATCCATACACCTCTATAATATGCCCGCATTTCTAATAAAGTATTTTGATGCATAATTTCTAACTCGGCAGGTGTTTTTGTTTGATCTATATTGGTTTCTGAACTGAACGCTGATTCCTTTGAGTGGATTTTGATATGCTTATTTTTGAATCTTTCCCGATTCTGAAGCTGCATGGCTCTGTTGGCTGCCTGCCTTTTTAGCATATCAAAAACATGTCCTGCAAAGCTCATTTTTTGCTTTTTATTTATAGAAAAACAATTCATTCAAAGTTTAAGTTCCTGAAAAAGAAGTGTGTATAGCAAAATTGAAGCTAATGCATTCGTTAAAGAAAGTCATTGCTAACTTGTCCTTCGTAAGAAACAAGCCTATATGCAAAAAAATATATTTCAAAAACTGGGGTTTTCCATAATTAATAATCAAAGTGTTATGGTTAGTTAGATGGAATGGTATTTTTTTCAGTGTTCTTCTTAATAAACGGTAAAAAAGTGTTTGAATTGGGTGGGTCGTCTCAAGCGTAGCTTGACAAGCTCTTCAGGGAATGAGGGTAGCGAGGAAGAAAATATGAATTTATGGAGTTTGTTATACATACGAAAAAGATTTTATCATATTTTCTTTGACAATCTTTATTACATTTGCAATGTTAAAATCTGGCTATATATCCATTTATATATAAAAAGGCCGATCAACCCATTGTCAAACAACCATTAAATAACGTTTCATCTATGTCACCCAACACATCTTCAGGAGACTTTTTTAAGACCAATGTCCTGGGGCATCCGGCAGGTCTGTTTACCCTGTTTTTTACCGAAATGTGGGAACGGTTTTCGTTTTACGGTATGCGTGCTTTGCTCGTACTTTTTCTTACTTCCTCACTGCTGGACGAAGGTTGGGGCTGGCCCAGAGCCAATGCCCTGGCGCTGTATGGAACCTATACTTCCATGGTATATCTTACACCTATCATCGGAGGGATATTGGCTGATAAATTTCTGGGGCACAGACGAGCCATCATTATAGGTGCTACGCTGATGACACTTGGCCACGCATCTATGGCTATGGAAAGCCCGGTGTTTTTATATATGGGACTAGCTTTTCTGATTTTTGGCAATGGATTCTTTAAACCCAACATGACATCCATGGTGGCAAAACTGTACAAAGATCACCCGGAGAAAAAAGATGGTGCTTATACTATATTCTACATGGGAGTCAATTCAGGTGCTTTTCTGGGAATCATGCTGTGCGGATACATTGGCGAAAAAGTAGGCTTTTCCTGGGGTTTTGGTCTGGCAGGTATTTTTATGTTTTTCGGAATGCTGCAATTTTATTTGTCTCAAAAAATATTTGGAGATGTAGGCTTACCACCGGATAGAAATGCGGTGGCGGCTATATCCGGCTCTGCTGATGATATGTCTACAGAAGCCAATGGTGGGAAACTCAATCCTTTTACAACATTTGATCTGACATTAGTGGCGATTACAGCGATCGGTGCACTCACATGGATCATCAATGATCCTATGTCAAAAGTGTATGAATACAATCTTTTTGGCAATAGTTCTAATGCAGGTTATGTGATCCTGGGATGTTTATTGTTGTTTTTGTTTATACTTTTCAGCCGTATTTTCAGATATTCCACAGTCACCAGAGATCGGATGCTGGCCGTATTTATAATAGCTGTTTTCTATATGTTTTTCTGGGCGTCTTTTGAGCAGGCAGGTGGATCCATGACGATCTTTGCAAAGGATTATATGGACAGGTCTCTGGAGGGCAGCAGTGCTATGTTATTCAAGATATTTAATACCCTTCTGACCGTTGTTCCTTTACTTATTATTACTTACGTTTTGTGGAAACTATTCACCCAAACCTTTTCCAGATTTGCTGTGGCCAATATATTTTTAGGCACCAGTTTTGTCATCATCTGGGGCATTGTAGTATGGATGCTCATCAATGAATTTAATCAGACGAATACGGAGATTGCCGCTACCTGGTTTGGCATCCTCAACTCATTTTTTATCATAGCATTGGGGCCATTATTCTCTAAGATTTGGGAAAGCAAATACAACCCATCAGCCTCAGTAAAATACAGTATCGGACTTATGTTTCTTGGTATAGGTTTTCTGGCATTAGCTTACGGATCATCAGGCATTCCCTTAGGCGCAAAAACCGCTGCTGTAGGCATTATCTGGCTGGTGATTGCTTATTTATTTCATACGCTGGGTGAACTGTGCATCTCGCCAGTGGGTCTTTCATATGTCAGCAAACTGGTACCGGGTCGCATGATCGCGGTCACCTATGGTATATGGTATCTGGCCATAGCGGTAGGAAATAAAGTAGCCGGAACAATGGGTGGCATGATAGACAGTATTTCAGACGAGCATGGTATGTCCAATTTTTTCCTGATCTTTACATTTGTTCCTATGGCAGCGGGCGTCGTGATATTAGTATTGAGCCCGGTTTTAAAGAAACTGATGCATGGGGTGAGGTGATTTGTTATCAATCAAATATTTTCACCTAATGACAATAGTATCTCGATGCTCTTGTGATTGAAGGTCAATACAGCTTTATTATCGCAGGATCCGTCACCATAATTCCGGCATGCGTCAATTTTGTGGCGGACATCTTCGATGATTTTTTAGTGTTGTCGGTGATCCATTGACTAACTGTATAGCCACTTTAACACTGGATGAAAATAAATTGACTATATTTGCAATGAATATATCTTAGCCAATGCTTCCAAAAAAGACAAGATATGCTATAAAAGCGCTCATGGTACTTTACCCTACCTTTGAGAGTAAACGACCTATGCGTATATCTGACATTGCTGAAAATGAACATATCCCAAAAAAATTTCTCGAAGCCATACTTTTGGATATGCGCAAAATTGGTATTGTCAACAGTAAGATGGGGGCACATGGAGGTTATTATCTCTCCAAACATCCTGATGA
The DNA here is from genome assembly GCA_016713025.1 of Saprospiraceae bacterium. Lineage (NCBI taxonomy): Bacteria > Pseudomonadati > Bacteroidota > Saprospiria > Saprospirales > Saprospiraceae > Saprospiraceae bacterium. The sequence goes on from JADJPZ010000003.1 coordinate 95,379, forward strand.
AATTTTCCTTAGTCAGGTGATCAGATTTACAGGCGGCCCCATAGCATTGGTCCCATGTGTAAGTCTCAATTTTTATGAGAAGTGCGAAGAGTGTGCTGATGAAACTACCTGCGGCTTCAGAGATGTGATGCGGGAAGTGAGGGATGCAAGTCTGCATATCTTATCCAAAACCAGTCTTTCTGATCTGGTAAAAAGAGAAGAAAATTTGGAAAATCAAAAAAAGTCAGATTGAACTTCTGGTCATCTATTATTTAAAAGGCAGAGGTAAATTAGTATATAATCTACTAAATAGATAGAATATGTATAATAAAATGTTAAAATACTTGTACGATTCAAAAAATGGCCTTTTCTTTGCGTTAGATTCATTAAACCCATAGTTTTTATTTTTAATCTTTTTTAGAGATATAGTGTGATACAACTTTTGGTACAACACCAGAAGTTTTTTTTGACCTTGGTATAATAATCTACTAATACAATAGAATTTATAGATAATGCAAAGTTTCAGATCAGAATTAGAATTTATCCCTGCTTCCAGAAGAGTTTTGGTTGAAAAAGACTTAGTGGATCTTGAGCAGAAAATATTCAAATTCAGAAATGGTCAGATAGATGAAGAAAAATTCAGAAGTCTTCGTCTTGCCAGAGGTGTTTATGGTCAGAGACAACAAGGAGTACAAATGATCAGGATTAAAATACCTTTTGGCAGACTTAACACCAAACAACTTCGCAAAATTTCAGATATCAGCGACGAATATTCCAATGGAAATCTCCACCTCACCACCAGACAGGACATACAGATACATCATGTAAGTCTCGACCGTACTCCTGAATTGTGGGCAAAACTGGAACAAGATGATATTACACTTCGCGAAGCATGTGGCAATACAGTCAGAAATGTTACCGCATCGGCTGAGTCAGGTATTGATCCCAAGGAAGCATTTGATGTATCCAATTATGCTTATGCAGTCTTTAATTATTTTCTTCGTCAACCATTTTGTCAGGAGTTGGGCAGAAAAGTAAAAATCGCTTTTTCCAATTCTGAAGAAGACACTGCTTATACTTTTATTCATGACATTGGTTTTATTCCCAAATTAAATAGTGATGGCGGTAAAGGCTTCAAAGTGTTGATAGGCGGTGGATTAGGCGCACAACCCTTTTTGGCTCAAACAGCTTATGAATTCCTTCCTGCCGATGAAATTTTGACTTTTGTAGAAGGTGCACTTAGGGTTTTTGACAGACATGGCGAGCGCACAAGCAGACACAAAGCCAGAATGAAGTACCTCATTCAAAAAATTGGCATCGATGCTTTTAAAGAATTGGTAGTGTCAGAATCTGCTGCTATCATCCCTGTCGCAGTGGTAGATTATTTTCCGAAGGTTTTGGAAACATCTGATATAAAATCATTTGATTCTACAAGTGATTTTATTGGCTCTGGTGTTTATCAGGAATGGTTGGATACCAATACTTTTAAACAAAAGGACAACGAATTATTTGCCGTTTATGTCAAAATACAATTGGGAAATATTCCATCTTCTACTTCCAGGGTTTTGGCAGATATTGTAGAAACATTTGCAGACGAAAAAGACATCCGGATTACCATTAATCAAAACTTTATCCTTAAAAACATACATCCATCCGCACTACCTCATTTATTTGAAGCTCTTCAGCATATTGGTCTGGCTGCTTCAGGTTACGGCTCAGTAGCTGATATTACTGCATGCCCAGGTACAGATACCTGCAATCTTGCCATTTCCAATAGCACTCACATTTCGATAGCTCTTGAAGATGTCATTCGCAACGAGTATCCGCATCTTGTTCATAATAAAGATATTCTAATAAAAATCAGTGGATGTATGAATGCTTGTGGTCAACACAGTCTGGCACAAATAGGTTTTCATGGCAGCTCATTCAAAATCGGGACAAATGTGGTACCTGCTGTTCAATTGCTTCTTGGAGGTGGCAAACTCTCTGATGGTAGCGGTCGTATTTCAGATAAAATCATCAAAGTAGCTTCTAAGCGTACACCTGAAATTTTGAGATTCATTTTTGATGATATGGAACAAAATAGCCCGGATGATGAATCATTCAATGAGTATTATGATCGTGTAGGCAAAGATTATTTCTACCAATTGCTCAAACCATTGGCTGATAATGACACCTTGCAGGATGATGACTACATTGATTGGGGTGCAGATACTAAATTTCAGACAGCCATAGGCGTTGGCGAGTGTGCCGGAGTAGTAATAGATTTGGTGGCCACTTTATTTTTGGAATCAGAAGAAAAACTGGATAATGCCAGGTATGCATTGGATGAGAATCGGTATGCAGATTCTATTTATTACAGCTATGCTGCCTATGTAAACACTGCCAAAACTTTGCTACTCATCAAAGACATTAAGACAAATACCCAACATGGTATCATCAATGATTTTAGTGAACATTTTGGTAACGAATTTACAAACTTTGAAACATCTTTTAAAGAAACGGTTTTGCAGATAAACCAACACGTACCTGAAAAATCTTTTGCAACCACCTATTTGGGGCAGTCAAATGATTTTTACTCAGCAGCAAAAGCATTCAAAAACAATTTAAATCAATTAGCAAATGTATAATAAACCACCCAAAGTAAGCATAGTAGGTGCAGGTCCTGGCGATCCGGATTTATTGACCTTAAAAGCCATCAAAGCCATCAATAATGCAGATGTGATCCTATATGATGCATTGGTGAGTGACTCTATATTGGCATTGGCAAAATCTGAAACAGAATTGATTTATGTGGGTAAAAGATCAGCTCAACACGCTTACAAACAAGAAGAAATTCATGAACTTTTGGTAAAATGTGCAATGCTATTTGGTCATGTCGTCAGGCTGAAAGGTGGAGATCCGTTTGTGTTTGGACGTGGTGGAGAAGAGATGGAATATGTAAGAGATGCTGGAATAGAAGTTCAGATTATTCCAGGCATTTCAAGCTCCATTGGTGTACCGGGAAATGTAGGAATTCCGGTGACGCATCGAGGGTTGAGTGAAAGTTTTTGGGTATTAACAGCCACCAACAAAAAAGGAGAGTTGGCCAATGATATACATCTCGCTGCTCAAACCAATACTACTGCAGTAATTCTGATGGGACTAAACAAATTGGGAGAGATTGTTCAACTATATACAAATCATCACCCTTCAGATTGGCCAATTGCAGTGATTCAGGATGGCACACTACCTACCCAAAAAGTAGTTACCGGTACATTAGCAAACATAATTTCCAAAGTTCAAAATAAGGAAGTTAAGTCACCTGCGATTATCGTCGTAGGCGAAGTGGTTTCACTCTACCAAGAACCACAGTTAGCAAATTTTAGTAATGAATATCAATATCATAATTAGTAATTTTTAAACACAAAATACATTATAACATGGCATTACAATTAGGAGATTCAGTTCCAAATTTTCAGGCAGAAAGTACTGTAGGTAAAATTGACTTTTATGACTATTTGGGAAGTAGTTGGGGTGTATTGTTTTCACATCCGGCAGATTATACACCTGTATGTACAACCGAGTTAGGTTCTGTATCCAAACTTCAAAGCGAATTTGCATCCCGAAATGTAAAAACAATTGCTTTGAGTGTAGATCCTTTGGCATCTCATTTTGAATGGATCAAAGATATCAATGAAACTCAAAATACAGAAGTGACCTTCCCATTGATTGCATATCCAAATTTTGAAGTTGCCAATTTATATGGAATGATACATCCGAATGCATCCGAAAAATTTACGGTTAGGTCAGTGTTCATCATAGTACCTGATAAAAAATTGAAACTCACTTTAACTTATCCGGCTTCTACCGGAAGAAATTTTAATGAAATACTTAGAGTGATTGATTCATTACAACTCACGGCCAATTACAGTGTTGCGACTCCAGCCAACTGGAAGGATGGAGAAGATGTCATCATCATACCTGCGGTGAAAGACGAAGATATAGCAGATAAATTTCCCAAAGGATATACACGTGTGAAACCTTATTTAAGGACAACACCTCAACCCAACAGATAACCTGTTATGACACCAGGTAGCAACCATAATCACCTTTTTCCGGTGTTTCTCAAACTGGAACAAATGCATCTCTTGCTCATCGGCGGTGGAACAGTTGCATTGGAGAAACTTCATGCCATCATCCAGAATAGTCCGGCAACAAAGGTTAAAATAGTGGCTAAATCCGTCAATCCCGACATAGAAGAAATAGCTGAAACACACAACAATATTTCCATCCATCACAGGGCATATCATGTGACGGATATGGATGATGTGGATCTTGTCATTTCTGCTTTGGATGACCCTGCAGTGACTGAAACCATTAGAAATGATGCAAAAAATGCAGGTTTGCTCATCAATGCAGCTGATAAACCGTCATTATGTGATTTTTACCTTGGATCAGTTGTAAAAAAAGGTCAGTTGAAGATTGCAATCTCTACCAATGGTAAGTCGCCGACTGTAGCAAAAAGAGTAAAAGAAGTATTGAATGATTCATTTCCAGAGGAAATCAACGAGACTTTGGAAAACCTGGCAGAAGTTAAAACGTATCTCAAAGGTTCTTTCAGAGATCGCGTACTCGAGCTTAATAAAATTACAGGCAGCCTCACCGAAAAGGAGTACAACAAAAATTATTTGAAAGGACTTATTGTGAGATGGTCGGTTATTTTTGCTATCCCGGTTCTTTTTATCACTGGTTACTTTTTGGGAAATTATTTTCCGGCTGCAGAAGCAGCAGGTGTCTGGGCTTTATTTATGAGCCACCTGGACGAAAGCATCTTAATATTTATTTTGGCGGGTTTTCTGGCATCTGCTATTGATGGGGCACTAGGGATGGCATACGGTATCACTGCCACAACGGTATTATTGTCATTTGGGTTAAGTCCAGTGGCAGCTACCGCCAGTGTGCATACTTCTGAGGTATTTACCAGTGGTGTTTCGGGTTTGAGCCACCTTAAATTTGGAAATGTCAATAATAAACTTTTTAGAAATTTACTTTTTCCCGGTGTAGTAGGCGCCATTCTTGGAGCATTTTTGATATCCTATTTTGAAGAATACAACAATTTGATCAAGCCTTTAGTATCAGCGTATACACTGTTTTTAGGGGTGATCATATTGCTCAAAGCCCTGAAAAAAGACGATCAGATCAGGAGAAAAGTGAGAAGACTTTTTCCATTGGCATTTACCGGAGGTTTTCTGGATTCTGTAGGTGGTGGTGGTTGGGGGCCAATAGTGTCTTCTACACTCATAGCACAAGGCAAGGCACCGAGATACACCATAGGTTCGGTAAATCTTACTGAGTTTTTTGTTGCTCTGGCCAGTTCTATTACATTTTTTGCAATGATAGGCACGACTCATCTGAACGTAATCCTGGGGCTCATATTGGGTGGTGTAGCAGCGGCACCATTAGGCGCATTTCTGACCAGCAAAATACCTGCAAAAAGCATTATGATTTTAGTCGGCATTATAGTCATTATTTTAAGTATAAAACGAATATTTTTTTAGCACATGGCACAAACAATACAAACAGATATAGCCATCATTGGCGCAGGTCCGGTAGGATTATTTGCCATATTTGAAGCAGGACTCTTCAAAATGAGATGTCATCTGGTAGATTACCTACCACAAGCCGGCGGGCAATTGTCTGAGATATATCCTAAAAAACCCATTTACGACATTCCCGGATACCCCACAGTGCTTGCTCAGGAGTTGGTAGACAATCTGGTCAAACAAGCTGAACCTTTTGGTCCCGGATATACTTTTGGTGAGCGCATCGAGACCCTTGAAAAGAGGGATGAAAGAGATTTTTTACTGGTCACCAATCTGGGAACTTCCATAGAAGCTAAAGCTGTAGTCATTGCAGGCGGATTGGGATGTTTTGAGCCCAGAAAACCTGAAGTAGAAGGTCTGACAAAGTTTGAAAATGGAAAAGGGGTCAACTATATGATTCTGGATCCTGAAAAATATCGGGATAAAAAACTGGTCATAGCCGGTGGTGGAGACAGTGCGCTGGACTGGACGATTTTTCTGAGTGAAGTATGTGCGGAATTGACCCTGGTACACCGTAGTGAGTCATTCCGAGGAGCGCCGGATAGTGTAGACAAAGTGCTTCAACTAGCAGATGAAGGTAAGATCAATCTTCATCTGAATACCAATCTTTCCAGTGTCAGTGGCAACGGAAAGCTCAATAGTGTATCTTTATTAAATACCAAAAACAGCGAGGAAATATTGGTAGAAACGGATTATTTAGTACCACTTTTTGGTCTGAGTCCAAAGCTGGGCCCCCTTGAAAATTGGGGACTTAATATCAATAAGAATGCGATCGAAGTGAATACTGATGATTACTCCACTAATATTTCCGGCGTTTGGGCGATTGGCGATATCAATACTTATAAAAACAAGCTGAAATTAATATTGTGTGGATTTCATGAAGCAGCATTGATGAGTCATAGCGTATACCAATACATTCATCCCGGAGTAAAATACACCATGAAATATACCACTGTAAATGGGATCAATAGTTTCTGATGATACAAATAAATATACATTCGGATAACGATATAAATACATTGGAGATACCAAATGACATTGGTATCAATCTAATGGAATTGCTAAAAGCGGAAGAATATGAATCCATAGAAGGAACCTGTGGTGGAATGGCGCTTTGTGCGACCTGTCACGTCAAAGTTACAGAATCAATTCCTTCATTACCGGAACCATCAAATGATGAATTGGACATGCTCGAAACCTTGCCAATTGTCTATCATGATTCAAGACTGGCCTGTCAGATAAAACTGAATGAAGATATTCAGCAATTGAACATTGAAATCATCAAAAACTAATGTCATGGATAGAATCAGCAGTTTAAGTTCGCTGGTAGAGACCAACAATCCATTGGAAATATTAAAATCTATTGCCCAAATAAAGGGTGAAAAGATTGTCTTTTCTAGCAGTCTGAGTGCAGAAGATCAGGTGATAACGGATATGATTTTTCATAATAATCTGGATATCGAGATTTTTACACTTGATACCGGGCGGATGTTTCCGGAAACTTACCAAACCTTACAAAAAACACTTGAAAAATATCAGAAAGAGATCAAAGTATATTTTCCGGACGCTGATGAAGTAGAAGTATTGATGACAAAAAAGGGGGCGTATAGTTTTTATGATTCTCTGGAAAACAGGAAAGAATGTTGCGAAATCAGGAAAGTAAAACCATTAAAAAGAGCACTTCAAGGTAAGACCATTTGGATTACAGGTATCAGGTCTGAACATTCGCAAAACAGAACAGAAATGCAAAAATTCGAATGGGATGCAGCCAATATCATCACAAAGATTCATCCATTGCTACATTGGTCAAACGATGAAGTTTGGACATATATTAAAGCAAATAATGTTCCATATAATGTCTTACAGGACAAGGGTTTTATCAGCATAGGATGTCAACCCTGCACGAGAGCGGTGCTTGATGGTGAAGACTATAGAGCAGGCAGGTGGTGGTGGGAAGATGCATCAAAAAAAGAATGTGGACTGCATAATGTAAAATGACGAATTATGAATGACGAATTTAGAATTTGGAAAGCAATTATTAAACAATTTACTAACCTTCAACCAATAATAATTAAACTTAAACATGGCAGCATTTGATTATTTAGACCATCTGGAAGCGGAAGCCATCCACATCATGCTGGAAGTAGCAGGACAGTTTGAAAGGCCGGCACTTTTGTTTAGCGGAGGCAAGGACAGTATTTGTTTAGTCCATCTGGCGTTAAAAGCATTCAGACCAGGTAAATTTCCTTTTCCTTTGGTACATATTGATACCGGCCATAATTTTCCGGAAGCCCTTGATTTCAGAGATCAATTAGTGGATGAAATTGGTGAAAAACTGATCGTCAGAAAAGTGGAAGATACCATTCAAAAACGAAAACTGGTAGACGCATCAGGCAAGTTTCCGAGCCGAAATGCACTCCAAACCTACACCTTATTGGATACAATTGAAGAGTTTGAATTTGATGTTTGTATCGGAGGTGCAAGAAGAGATGAAGAAAAAGCAAGGGCAAAAGAAAGAATATTTTCAGTAAGGGATGACTTCGGTCAATGGAACCCTAAAAAACAAAGACCTGAAATTTGGGATATTTACAATGGCAGAATCAACAAAGGAGAAAATGTAAGGGCTTTTCCCATTTCCAACTGGACAGAACTGGATATCTGGCACTATATCGAAAGAGAAAAAATAGAACTGCCAAACATCTATTTTACGCATAACAGACAAGTGGTGCAGACGGACAATGGGCAATTGATGGCATATTCTCAATACCTGAATCTGGACAGCACCGACCTTGTGCGGGAAGGAAGGGTGAGGTACAGAACTGTAGGAGATATGACTTGTACAGCGGCTGTCGTAAGTGAGGCACATACCGTGAGAGATATCATAGAAGAAATCAAGATCGCTAAAATCAGCGAACGGGGGGCCACAAGAATGGATGATCGAATCAGCGAAGCAGCCATGGAAGACAGGAAAAAAAACGGATATTTTTAGTTTTTAGCAAAGGTCGACCATTTTAGGGGAAGAAGGTTGCTGGCAGGAGAATTGTTGCACTTCATACCCCCGACCCCTTATATGTTTGCATTTTAAAAATTAATGGTTTCAAGATAAACAAATAATTTATAACTTGGCGGTTGAAGGGGAACACCCCTTGATACTTAGATATCGTCCTTTAGTGTCCCTTTCGCCAAGCTTAATCATGAGGTATAACTTGATACATTGATATCGTATAACATAAGGGAATGTAAGGCTTGACACTTTTTTTAACACATTTTAAAGTAATTTATGTATGAAAGTTGGATTTGGAGGACTGGACGCAAGCAAAGGTTATTGTGATTTCAGTTTAATTTCGAAGGGTAATGAATTTACCAATCGCAGGATGAATTTTATTGATAATCAATCCGGTCTTGATGAACTCAAAAAAGTCTTATCACAGGCACTTTTGTCTATTGATAAAATTTATTTGGCTATTGAAAGTACCGGTGGGTATGAAAACAATTGGTATAATCAATTGGTAAGTTTTGATAAGCGAATCATCATGTTCAGGATTAATCCGTTGCGGACACATCATGAGTCAAAAAAGAATATGCATCGCAATATTAATGACGCCATCAGTAGTGAAATTATAGCTAGGCATGTATCTGAAAATTATGAGGAACTAGAGAAAGCCAAGCCTAGATCCTTACATTTTTATACTGCGAAACAGATGCACAAAACTATACAAGGATTTATTAAACAAAAAGACGAGAAATATCAACCAACTTGAGAAAGTAGTGTATAGTTGTATTCCTGGTCTTTTAACTTTTAGTAAAAATGGCATGCCAAAATACATGTATAAATTACTTCAAAAGTATCCATCAAAGGCAAAGATATTAAATGCGAAAACAGCTTCTTTGGCTAAAATCAAAGGGTTAACCATGGAGAAGGCTGAGGCCATCCAAAAAGCGGTGAAGCTAGATTCAGGGTCGGGTAATACGATACTTACTGAGCTAAATATTAAAACATTGGCCCAAACTATTAACTTATTCTCCACCCAGATCAAAGAACTTCAATCAGAGCTTGCTAAACACGGAGCCAACGACTTAGCGGATTTCTTAGTCACAATTCCTGGTTGCGGCATCGAGTCAGCAGTGTCATTAAGCATAGAAATAGAAGATATAAATCGATTTAACAGTGCCGCATCACTTTGTTGCTATTTTGGAGTACACCCAGAAAACCATACAAGTGGTGATATATCAAAGAAACCTAAAATGAGCAAAAAAGGAAGTAGTTCATATAGGGGTACAATATACATGGTAGCTAAAAATGCGATTATGTATGACCCTTATTTTAAAGAGGTATATTCAAATCAAAGAGCGAAAGGTAAGACCTATAACGATGCTTTAGGTGTAATAATGAACAAGTTAACAAGAGTGATCTATGGTATGCTTACAAACAAAGAGGCATACGATTCATCAAAACCTAAAACACAAAAAAACAAACCAGTAGACGCAGATCAGCAAATAGAGAAGTTGGAAAAAGAAACCGCAGATTATAAGGCAGAGCTAGAAAAGATGCAAAACGCACCAGTTTCTCGAAGAGCAGAAAATAAAATAAAAAAGGCAATGGAAGAGTCTCAAAACTCAATTGAAGAGTTGCGCACGAGATCAAAACCATTACCAAGAGCAAACATATAAATTTGTTTGCACTTAGTAATAAAAAAACACCGCCAAATATTATAAAATCAACGGTATAACTAAAGGGGAGACCATCGCTGAGCGACTTTTAATGAGGGAGGGTCGTCCCTTCAAGGAATGAGGGTAGCGGGCAGGGAACCTATTTGACGCCAAGCGACTTTCAATGAGCGCGGGTCGTCCCTTTAGGGATAGAGGTAAAGGGAAGGAAAAAGATTTATCTCTTAAGAAATAGAAAATAGGAAGAGAGAAAATATATATTGTTTTATAAAACCAAGAAGACATGGATATTTTAAGATTTTTTACAGCAGGAAACGTGGATGACGGTAAAAGTACACTCATCGGCAGGTTACTTTTTGACAGCAAATCCATCTCAACGGATATCATAGAAACCATCACCCGCCAGAGTAAAAACAAAGGCAAAGATACGGATTTGGACCTGGCATTGCTTACCGATGGATTGCGTGCAGAAAGAGAGCAAGGCATCACCATAGATGTTGCTTATAAGTACTTCACTACAGCCAAACGCAAATTTATCATTGCCGACACACCCGGGCATATTCAATACACACGCAACATGTTTACCGGTGCATCTACGGCTGATGTGGCTATTATTTTGATTGATATCGTCAATGGTATTACAGAACAAACCAGAAGACATTCGATCATCGCGTCAATATTGGGTATACCAAATGTACTGATTTGTATCAACAAAATGGATCTGGTAGGTTATGCTGAGAATTCATATACGGAAATTATCAATGAATATAAAAAATTTGCACAGGGGCTAAATCTTCGGAATGTAGATTTTATTCCTGTGAGTGCATTGGAAGGTGAAAATATGATCACCCACTCAGATAAATTAGCTTGGTATGAAGGTTTCCCATTGTTGCCCTATTTGGAGAATATCGAAACAATAAACCTTGATAAACAAGAAGATACAAGATTTCAGATACAATATGTCTCCAATTTTGTAGACCCAAAGACCAATGAAATAACCAGAAGATTCATAGGAAGAGTATTGTCCGGTACATATAAAAAAGGAGATTTGGTGGAAGTATTACCTGAAAAAATAACTACTTCTATCTCTGCTTTAGAAAAATACAATAAACCCGTCATTATTGCACAAAAAGGGGATATAGTTTCTATACAGCTTTCGGACGATATAGATGCCGGCAGGGGCAAAACGATCGTACCTATACATCAAAATCCAATAATGACCAATGAAATTGAAGCTAATATTTGTTGGATGGACAATACATCTTTCAGACCAGGTCAAAAACTAATCATTCAGCACCTGAGTCACACGACAAAAGCTAAAATAAGTGAAATTTTATATAAAATTAATATTCACACCAATCAACCTGACTTTGAGCACACTGACAGTATCGCTTTAAATGAAATTTGTAAAGTCACCATACGTACTGCTGAATCTATAGCAGCAGATACTTTTGATCAAAACAGAAGTACAGGAATCTTCATCCTGATTGACGAAAATACTAATAATACAGTTGCGGCAGGCACGATCTCTTCGTGTTGTCAGGAGGAATAATAGCTCCTGAAATCTTATACCAGATTTAACAAATAGTTCGGGTTATCAATTCAGGATAGAAATATATATCTGAGCCACTGCTTTATCCAAATCATACTATATATTAATCGTAAACAATTATTTTTTATATTATTAAACATTAAATTATTTTATTATGAAACATTTAAACAACTTTGATTACCAGAAATCATTTGAGACGAATTCTTTAATTCTGACATTATTAATGGTGTGTTGTTTTTGTTGTCAGATGATTGCTCAAAAGCCTGAAACTATCATCAATGCGACTTTTAGCGGAAGAGTCATTGATGAAGCAACAAAAGATCCATTGGTAGGTGCATCCATTCAGATTCAGGGTACTACACATGGAGTAATAACAGATGTTGAAGGTTATTTTTATTTCCAGACAGGACAAAAATTTCCTATTTCTTTGATTGTAAGTTATTTGGGATATAAAACAACAGAGTTTATTGCCAATTCAAATAATATTACCATTACACTAAATGAAGATATCCAACGTCTGGGTGAAGTTACCATCACATCCAGACGTAGAGAAGAGACAGCCCAGAGTGTGCCTATTCCGATCACAGTTGTGAGAGGTGTAACCATAGAAGACCAGGGTGCTTTTAACGTAAACCGGTTAAAGGAGTTGGTACCTACTGTCCAGCTGTATGCATCAAACGCAAGAAATACCACACTAAATATCAGAGGACTGGGTTCTACCTTTGGTTTGACCAATGATGGTATCGACCCTGGAGTTGGTTTTTATGTGGATGGTGTATATTATGCTCGCCCGGCAGCAACAGCACTCGATTTTATAGATATCGATCAGGTGGAAGTTCTTCGAGGGCCGCAAGGTACCTTATTTGGAAAAAATACAACAGCTGGTGCATTTAATATCACTTCCCGTACTCCGTCATTTTCACCGGATGCAAACTTTGAGTTGAGTTACGGTAATTATGGATACATACAGGCGAAAGCTTCTTTGTCCGGACCAATCAGCAAAAAATTAGCAGCTAGAGTATCATTTTCTGGTACACAAAGAGATGGTTTGTTGTATAACCCACGCACACAATTAAATATCAATGACATTAATAATATTGGGGTACGTGGTCAATTATTATATGTTCCTACAGATAAAATCAGATTTACTTTAATTGCTGATATTACAGATCAAAAACCAACAGGTTATGGATGGCCTGTGGCAAAAGTGGTAACCACCAAAAGAGCGGCTTATCGGCAATTTAATGCCATCATTGCGGATTTAGGCTATACACTTCCATACCAGAGTGCATTTGAAAGAATAGTAGATCACGATACCCCTTCAAAAGCGGATAATCAATTGGGTGGTCTTTCATTAAATGCAGATTTTAAAATTGGTAAAGGTACTTTGACATCCACCACTGCTTACAGATACTGGAAGTGGGTGCCGTTGAATGACCGTGATTATACAGGTTTGCCTTCGTTTACCATTTCATCCGGAAACTCCAAACATGACCAGGTTTCACAGGAAATCAGATATTCGGGTCAGCTAAACAATAAAATAAGTGGAGTGATTGGTGCATTTGGATTGTGGCAGGATTTAAATTCAGACCCCGTGCAGACAGAAGAAGCAGGCTCTGCACAATGGAGATTTGCTCAGAATAGTACCAGCGCACTTTGGAAAACACCTGGTTTATTTGATAATTTTGGTATCAGAACGACCAATAGGATACAGTCAGCCAGTTTAGCACTTTTTGCTCAGGCGGATTATGCTATTACCGAAAAATTGCATGTGTTGCCGGGGATCAGATACAACAAGGATACAAAAAAGGCCAATTACAGCAGAGTGAGATACGGTGGTTTGGAAACGACGGATCCTGCTCTTCTGGCTTTAAAAAATGCAGTATATACCAATCAGGCATTTAATATTGATGTAGAAGAAGACAACTTTTCAGGTCAGTTTACTTTGCAGTATAAATTCAATAATAACTTTAATATGTTTGCCACCTATTCTGTGAGTTATAAACCTGTCGGAGTAAATATTGGCGGTTTACCAACAGCAAGCGGAGAAGTTTTGATTGATTTGGCAAGGGTGAAACCTGAAACAGTATCACACTTCGAATTTGGAATCAAAACCCAACCGTCAGCAAATTCAGTTTTGAATATTGTGTTGCATAATACAGACATTAAGGACTACCAAACCCAAGTTCAAACCCCTGAACCTGGGGTTAACAGAGGTTATCTGGCAAATGCAGAAAAAGTCAGGGTGCTTGGTTTTGAAATAGATGGAAGCATCAAATTAAACCATCATATCACCTTCAACGGAGCTTTTGCTTACACTGACGGAAAGTATCTTACATTTACCAACGCCCCTGTTCCTATTGAAGAAGTGGGAGGCCCACAGGCATTTAAAGATATTTCAGGTGGTCAGTTGCCGGGGATTTCAAAATATGCGGGATCATTAGGTACTGATTTGAATACAAAAGGAACTTTTTTAGGCTTGAAGGGAAGTTATTTTGGAGGAATTGATGTGTATTACAGATCTACATTTTCTTCCAGTCCGTCACCTTCAGCCTTTTTGGATATCGAAGGATATGCTCTGCTCAATGCCAGAGCGGGTTTCAGAGCTTCAAATGGGATTTCTTTCTTTGTTTGGGGTAGAAATCTGAGCAATAAGGATTATTATGAACAACTATTGGTAGCACCGGGAAGTGCCGGCCAGATTGGTGGTGTTTTGGGTGATCCAAGGACTTACGGATTGACTTTAAGATATACGCTTTGAGATTTTTTTGAACAAAAGGAGCAGGTTTCGGCCTGCTCCTTTTATCTTATAAAAAAGGTATATGGATAATTTTGCAAGTATAAACTATTTCATTAAATCATCTAAGATAGCCAGGAGTTATCTTAAGGCTCGTTCCCTATGTAGTTTTTGTATTTTATTCATTTTATTTAATCATTTATCCGGACAGGATACCATCAAAAAAAGCTTCAATATTGATATCGAAATCAGGCCGCGAATAGAGTATTACCGTGATTATAAACAATTGGTTACAGATACTTTCACCAATGATTTTTACAATATTCAACGAAACAGACTCAATGTAATTTAAATGATATGAATAAAATGCTGTGCAGATTCTTTCTGATTATTTATTACAATTTTGTTGGGTATATTAAAAATTGATAAATGGTCAATTGAATTTGCCAGGTTTTACAAAAAAATAAAATATCCAATAGTAAGAAATAAGTATCTTTGGCATTAATTTATTTAAATCTAAACATTCAATTATATTCGGGTTGATCCCATCTAAAAAGGTAAGAATGCTTTTCAATATTAAAATTGAAGGTTTTAAGTCGATCAGAAAACTTGAACTTAATCTTAGTTCTATCAATATTCTGATTGGTGCAAATGGGGTAGGAAAATCTAATTTTATCTCATTTTTCAAACTTTTAAACAATATATATGAGCAAAGACTTCAACAATACACTTTAAAAAGTGGTGTTGATAATCTTTTATACTATGGTCGCAAAAATACAAGTGAAATTTACGGTTATTTAGCTTTTGATAATAATGGGTATTCCTTTGAGTTGTTACCATCTGATTCTGATAGTCTTTTTATTACTAAAGAAAAAAGTTATTACTATAACGCGGAGAATAACCGGTCATTTTACAATCTAAATCTTAAGGAAAGCCAGATTAAAGGATCAACCACTATCCGTGACAAATATTTGGCTGAGCATTTGGAAAGTTATAAAATTTATCATTTCCACGATACAAGTAATAATGCACCACTGAGATCTAAAGCAAATATTAATGATAATAGATATCTGAAAGAAGATGGTGCAAATTTGCCTGCATATCTTTATTATTTGCAGGAAAAACATCCTATGAATTTCAAAAGGATAGAGAGAATAATACAATCTGTTGTTCCATTTTTTGATAGATTTAATTTATCACCATCTTTATTGGAATTTGAAAAAATACAGCTCGAATGGAAAGAAAAAGAATTTCCGGACACTTATTTTAATGCATATCATTTATCTGATGGAAGTTTACGATTTATTGCTATCGTTACACTTCTCTTACAACCTAAACTACCGAATGTAATTATAATAGACGAGCCTGAATTAGGATTGCATCCAACCGCTATTAACAAACTTTCAGGTTTAATAAAATCAGCAGCTGAAAAAGGATGTCAGATAATCATTTCCACCCAATCGGTTAATTTAATTAATAATTTTGAAGCTAAAGATATTATTACAGTTGATAAGGAAGATAATCAATCTGTATTTAAACGTCTGGATGATGACTCATTAACGGGTTGGTTAAATGATTATTCTTTGGGAGAGTTATGGACAAAAAGTGTCATTAAAGGTCAACCTAAATGAAAAGAATAATAATTATAGTGGAAGGAGATACTGAAAAAGAATTTATTGATAAAGTGCTTTCTCCTTATTTTCATACTAAAGGCATCTATGCAGTTGATTGTTTTAAGATAAAACACACAAAAGGTGGATTAACAAAATATCAACATCTGAAAACCGATATCATAAACTGTATTTTCGAATCAAACGTAATTGTTACAACTTTGATAGATTATTACGCATTGCCTAAAGATTTCCCTGAATTTGAAGATTCAAAAAAAATAGTCAATAAAAGTGAAAGAATTTCATTTCTGGAAGAAGCCATAACTCATGATATTCAGAATTATAAAAAGATTGAATTCAACAATTTGATTCCTTATATACAACTTCACGAATTTGAAGCTTTAGTTTTTGCCTCATTGAACGGAATTTTAAATCTATATACTGATTCCCAAGCTAAATTTACTGAAATTAACGATATTCTCAAGCAATATACAAATCCGGAAGACATAAATGAAGGTTCAGATTCTGCGCCTTCCAAAAGATTAAGAAATCTGATACCGGGCTACAATAAAATCGTTGATGGAATTATGATTATTGAAGAAAATGGAATTGAGAATATACTAAAGAAATGTCCAAGATTCAATAGTTGGGTAAATTTTTTTATTGCCAAAGCATTAGAATGAGTATCTAAAAAGCTCACACTTCCATCCTCCCGATCCACTCCTTTGCATGTCGTGATGCATAAGAGATGATAATATCTGCGCCACTTCGTACCAAGGCAGTCCATGTCTCAATATGCCCCTTTTCTTTAACCAGAAGACCTGCATTGGCCATAAGTTCTATAGAAGCATACTCACCGGACACATGATAGGCTGCTACAGGTTTATTGGTATTCTGTTTTATAGCAAAGATGATATCATTGTACAGGGCAGCAGGTTTGACCATCAGCACATCAGCACCTTCAGCCGCGTCCCGGAAGGAACTTTCTAATGCATCATTTATATTTTGCGGGGAGATCTGATATGTTTTTCTGTTTTTTAATCCATGGCTATTGGGTGCTGAATCGCATGCATCCCTGAATGGCCCATAGTATTGTGATGAAAATTTGGAAGAATAACTCATGATACTAACATGATCCAGCTCATAATTGTCTAACATCTGCCGAATAGCCTTGATACGACCATCTGTCATATCACTGGGTGCAATGCAGTCTGCACCTGCCCTGGCCAGTTTGAGTGCATAATCAGATAACAGAGTGACAGTCGGATCATTGAGTAGACGGGTATGATCAGGGGATAGGATTCCGCAATGTCCGTGCGAGGTATAGCTGCAAAGACATAGATCACACGCCAGCCAAATATTTGATTTAAATTCGGCTTTTATTTCTTTTACTACTTTTACTGCGAAGTCAAAATTGAAATCATGGTCATATTTATCTTTTGGTACCGGAAAAAGGAGAAACTTGGTGACTCCATTCTTCATGTCGCTTTTGATCGTTTCCTTTACCGAAGTAATGGTGTCTGACCAGATGTCACCCATTCCCGGCACTGCTTTACGCTCTGTCAGATTTTGATTGACAAAAAGAGGTTGAATAAATTTTTTATAATCCAAAACAACTGTAGAAGCCAACTCACGAATATGAATATTAGCTCTCAGACGGCGTTGATTCATTGGATATTTGTTCTCCATTGTTCAAATGATTTTATGGTAGGAAATATGATGGGTTTTATGCCTGATTCAATCATCAATGTAGCTGTTTCTCCACCTGCACAGCTATGTATGACGGATGTTTTAGTAAAAGAATTGTATGTTTTAAATTGTGAGAAACTACTCCAGAATACCATATCTGCTTCTTGGATAGCCTTAATGATACCTTGGTTATTTTTCGCAATCAAATTATAGTAACCAACAGCTTTTATACCTTTTAGTTTCCACCTTTGTGCGCCGGTATGATGTGACAATATGGTAATGTCATTCAGCTTGCTTTGAATAAGAGGCATCTTAACGATTGACTCCAGATATTCAAAACCCATTCCATCTGTTGAACCTGATACCCAAATGCCTGCTTTGGCCAGATCGTACCACGTTTTGCTACCTGCAGCCCAGAAATTTTTATATTTTATGGATTGCAGAATATCTCTGTTTTGCGCGATTTTGGGATTAGCCACAAAAACATGATTGGTTGCGATTTCATGTTTTTTGTCCGACCATTGATAGTCAAAAAAATCTTTCATGACTTCATTGGTGGCAAATATATGAGTTAATCCAGACATAGATTGCGGCAGATTGGTCCATTCACTGATGGTATTTCCAGCACCATCAATACCGGCTGCATAGATGTGCTCTCCATAACGTGTAGAAATGGTGGTCACCCCGAATTTCTGACTACATCCTGATCCAAATGTTCTGGCTTTAGATTTTTCGGCAACAGCCGTTTGCATCAAAAGGTCATCAGATATTTTTTTAAGTAAGGTACAAATAGCGGCATTATCCGGCTTTCCTTCTGCTACTATCATACCCTGACATGGAGCAGGTGTACATTCTATTAGTGGCAGGATCATGATTTTTTTAGTATCCAGCAATTGCCTTAATTCCCCTTTTTTATCACCATAAGTCAACAATCTGTTCAGCCCGGCTGTAGCCAGTATGATGCCATCGTAATCCCCATTATCCAGTTTTTGGAGCCTGGTATCTACATTGCCACGTATAGATTTTGTTTCTATTTCTATTTTGTCATGCAACTGAGGCAAAGCCTTTTTCAGAAACTTAACCACCATTTCTTCACGTCTTGGCGAAGAAGTTCCTATGATGACGTTTTGTTTGTTTATTAATTTTTGGATGATATTTTCATTAAATATTGCCACGTCCCGATGGTCATTCCTTTCGATGAGTGCAAAAGCATCATGACTAAAAAAATGCTCCGAACTCATATCTTTTAGCGAGTGAACTGCAATGTCAGCTTTGCCTTCCCGGAGCTCCTGGAATATGTCCGCGGTAAAAAAGTCCATTCCGTTCAAGGAAGATAATGGCAGATCGACCAATCGGTCCCCTTTGCTGGTCATACCACGAATGACTACATCAGTTTCAGGTTTAAGTTTTATTATTTTTGACCTGACCAACTCAGCCTGTATCAGACTCAGCTTACTCGCCCTGCACACAATAGTAATCTTATCCACCAATACACTTTTTTAAACTTTGCACAAGATGATAAATCTGATCTTCATTATGTGCAGATGTGATGATGACTCTTAAGCATTCTTCACCCAGCGGAACTGTCGGATAATTAATAGGTTGAATGTAAATAGCGAAATCACGAAGCAATTGATCAGCAATAGACTTACACTTTTCAGGATTACCTACTTTAATGGGTGTTATATGTGATTGGTTAAAAGTGAATGGTATGCCTTCTTCAGTCAACAAATTCCTGAATAAATGTACCATAGTCTTCATTTTATGCACACGTTCTTTATCTTTTTTTATTAATTCAATACTAGCTTCTGCTGCATTGCAAACTGCCGGAGGCAGTGAGGTAGTGAAGATAAACCCACTGCCAAAACTGCGTACAAAATCCACCACTTCAGCAGAAGATGCTATGTATCCCCCAAAAGTTCCGATGGCTTTGGACAATGTGCCATTGATGATATCAGGCTTTATTGCAGCCAGGTCTTTAAAACTATATCCCGCATTTTTAACTCCATACATCCCCACGGCATGGACTTCATCAACATAAGTCATGGCCTTGTATTTTTGAGCTAATTCTATAATTTCGGCCACTGGAGCAACATGACCATTCATACTGTAAATGGATTCAAAAACTACAATTTTTGGCGCATAGGGGTCAGCTTTTGATATTTGATATTCCAGATCACCGATATCATTGTGCCTGAAGACAAATTTTTTATTTCCGGCTGACCGTATTCCTTCGATTAGTGATGCATGGTTCTTTTCATCAGAGAAAAAGATGAGTTCAGGTATCCTTCTCCCCAATGTTTGCAAAGTAGCGAGATTGGCCATATAGGCACTGCCAAAAAGTAAAGCTGCTTCTTTTCCGTGCCACTGGCTCAGTGTTTTTTCCAATGAAATATGAGCATTCGTAGTACCAGAGATATTACGAGTGCCACCGCTGCTCACTCCATATTTTGAACCTGACTGAACAAAAGCCTGAATGACCTCCCGATGGGTACTCATACCAAGATAATCATTGCTGCAGTAATTTACAGCTTTGACCCAGGTGCCGTCTTTATTATATTTTATAAAGGGATTACCTGCATCGTCTTTTACCTGATGCAAAAAGTGCCTGTAATTGCCATTAATCTTGAGTGCGGTCAGGTGCTGAGAAATGTGCCGGTGTATATCAAACATTTTCTGATTTATGCCAGCAAAGATATGGTAAAATAAGTTATACAGTTCGCCAAAACAAACTTTAATGCCACCTTGAACCAATAGTACCTTACAATACAATCTCCTCTTCCTGATAATACTCTTTATCTCCCTGTTGCCAGTTGATCTTGATCTTCCATCTCCCTGGCTTTACTTTATCTACAGGAAATGTGTAAGTAGCTCCTTTACCCAAATCAAAATCGTACTTGACATCTGAATATTCTGAATACGGATTGTAAAGCAAAATCTTTCCTGATGTAACTGATGATGAGTCTGTAGGAAAAGTCAAGACAACTTCTTTATTCTCTTTTTTATATTCTGACTTTACCTTTATGGCCAGATCAGCAGTATTTTGCTTTTTATTATAATGTTGCTGATAATTGATGTCTTCGTCATAATAGTTTTTTACAACAAGGCTATCATGTACCTGACTTGATTGGTACAATACAAATGCCAATGTCCCGACAAAGAGTATAAAAAATATCACCAGTCCTGTTCCCCAATTGAATTTCATAAATGTTTTTGATTTAAAGGTTATATTTAATTTGCTATTTATTGAACCGTTTTAAAAACTCTCCGGAAGAGATGTAAGAAACATTTGGAAAATCAATATGCTTTAACTCGTCAAAATGTTTATCTTCAGTTATAATATAATCAGCATTTCCTGCGACAGCACAATCGACAAACTTATTGTCATCAGGATCTTGAACAATCAAATTCCATGAATAATATGGCCTTACATAAATTAAAGATGGTAGTTCTAAAATAAATTTTAAATATTTATCTGCTATAAAAACCCCCATTTTTTTTGTAAAAACTTCTTCATATTCCAATAAAATTTCATTTGATAAGCACAAAGAAATATTTCCTGATTTCAACATCAAAAATAAAGGATGTAAAGATGATTTAGGAGAAGGACATACTAACATCACATTTGTGTCTAAAACAACCACCATTTTCATGAAGAATTCTTAATTAGATATGGTGTTCGAAAGTGTTCATTCAGTAAGCCATCAGGATGAATACCCATTTCTTCAAACTTTTCATCAACTAGTTCACTTAACTCTTTTGCGCGATATTCAAGCAAATAAGCTTTGAACTCCTTCAATTCTTTTTTACTCATTGGACTGGAAAATATTTTTAATATTTCAAGTTGAGCATTGGTCAATTTGCTTGTCATAACATAAAGTTTATTGTAAAAATAAAATGTAACGATTTTAAGTTAATAAAAAAGCCTGTGATTGCGACTTATGGCATTTTCAACAATCAACAGGCTTTATATGTTCATGATCACTTTATTGGACCAAAAAAAGTCGTCTTGACCTTAGTGACCAGCTTACCTTCTGAATATACTCCAACTACAATCTTGTTTTTACCTCCTTCAAGTTGTCCCTTTGGAATTTTGATAAAAAGAGCACCTTCGGCTTTGTTATTTTTTTCTACTGATGGACTCTTACCGCCTACTATTTCAAATGTTCCGGATGATGGTTCCAGCATTCTGAATTCCATCTTATAAGTATCATTGGTTTTATTGATCATCTGATAGTTGTACAGATTGCTTATGGTGCCATCAGCATTTTCCTGAGACAATAAACCACCGGTTCTAAGCAATAATACCTCGACATCGGATCTCAGACTAAATAAAACCACTTCCAGAATGATCAATCCCAACAATACCCCGGTATAGGCAATACTTCTTGGGTTAATCAGTTTATTCTCCTTTTTTGTGATCCCTTCTATACTATCTATACGAATCAAACCTTTAGGCCGATCAATTTTTTCCATCACTTCATCACACGCATCCATACACGCTGTACAGTTGACACACTCGAGTTGTGTGCCATTTCTGATATCTATACCTGTAGGACAGACATGAATACAAAGCTTGCAGTCTATACAATCTCCAAGTTTATTCTGCACTGAGGCTATATAATCTTCGGTAGCATCGACAGTAGCAATAGCAGCGGGTTGGGAGATGGTTTTATTTTTTTGAATTTTACCCCTTGGCTCACCCCTTACAAAATCATACGCTACTACCAGTGATTTATTATCCAGCATCACTCCCTGTAGTCTTCCGTATGGGCAAATTGTAGTACATACCTGCTCCCTCAATCTGGCAAAAACAATATAAAAAGCAAATGAAAAAATAATCATGGCAATAAATCCACCCATATGCTCAGCAACAGGCTCCTGTATGATTTTTACCACATCATCAAGTCCTATAATATAAGCCAAAAATGTATTGGAAATGAGTACAGCAATACCAAAAAATATCGCTTGTTTACTTACCCTTTTGATGATTTTGTCCGCTGTCCATGGTGCGGCATCCAGTTTTTTCTGTGCGTTGTAGTCTCCATCTATGGCATACTCTATCCTTCTGTAAACTAACTCCATAAATACAGTTTGCGGGCAAATCCACCCACAAAACAATCTTCCGAAAATAACCGTAAATAAAATGATGAAGACCAGAAGAATGAGCATTGCTATAGCAAAGAGATAAAAATCCTGTGGTCCGAAATGGATTCCAAACAAGATAAAATTGCGCTCGAGGATATTGAATAAGACAAATGGTTCGCCATTAACCTTAATAAAAGGCAGTCCAAACAAGATGATCAGAAACAAATACGATAACCAAATTCTGTAATTCGTAAATTTGCCCGATGGCTTCTTTGGATATATCCAAATCCTTTTTCCACTTTTGTCTACAGTAGAGATTTTATCTCTGAACTGCTCATCCGCCGGATTATGTATATCTGAAGACATTGAATATCAATTTATTGATGCAAATTTATGTTAAAATATTGACCCGTTTTGTAACTTTTGTTGCTTAAACAAAAAATGACAGGATGTATTGTAAACTTCCACCCTGTCATTCAACTCATATTATTCAAAAAATTTATCTATTTGGCTGGTTGAGCCACAGCTGTTGTATCTGATTTTGCAGGACTTGCCTGACCCACGGAAACAGTATCCGTTGCTGCGCCACCACCTGTAGCACCGGGCTCATACAAGTCGCCCTGAGGAGCTTTCGGATTGGCCGGATTACTTCCTTGCAATGACAAAATATAACTAGCTATTTTTTGCATAGAGCCTGGCTTTATTTGTGCTTGCCAGGAAACCATACCTTTTTCTGGCACACCATAATTAATGGTCTTAAATAAATCATTGATGCTGCCGCCATGAAGCCAGTATTTATCAGTCAAGTTCGGACCAATGGCATTACCTTCCAAATTTTCCCCGTGGCACGTTTTACAAGTATTGGCTGCAAAGAGTTCTTTCCCTTCTGCTATAGCTGCTGCATCTGTAAGCAAAGTTACAGTCTTTTCATCAACAGCATTAGCTTGAGTTGCAAGAAATTTGGCTTTTTCAGCTTCACCCATTTCCATAGCTGCTATATATTCCTGCTCCTGGCTTGGACCTTTATCAGATACATGATAGTACCATAGATATACTGCAGCCCAGATAATCGTACCATAAAACAACCATAACCACCAAGGTGGCAGCGAATTGTCCAGTTCGCGAATACCGTCATACTCATGACCCAGATCTATATCCTGCTCTTTGTCTTTTGGTACCAGATTCCAGGCTTTTTCTGATATGGTGCTCCAGATAGACCCTGATGCTGTCAGGTTTGCTTTTTCCAAACCTTCAGGACCATATTTTTCCAGAAGTTTCATCTTTTGAATTTCTATCAGTGCCCATATAAGGCTTAGACCTGCCAATATAACACCTATCAATACAAGCACTGCAAGTACCAAAAATATGTTATTGTATGCGAGATTAAATACATTTGGAGCAGCTTGAGCTCCGGCATCTTCAGCTGGCGCAGCATCCTGTGCATAGATACTTACAGCTCCTGCTAAAGTTGTGATATATAGTATGATGGTTATAAAAAGCTTCTTCATCATTTATTTTTTGTTTTGTGAATAAATTATTTAAATTCTTTTTGACTTTCAATATCAAGCGTCATCATCCAATGGAAGGCTTTCCATATGTTTTATCGCCTGTGTATCTTTTCTAAGTGCTAACCACACTCCGATAGAAAATACTGTCAAAAAAGTCAGTAAGGCGAAGATGGCCATCCAATTGAAATTGCCTGCTTCCTGTAATATATATTTTGCCATTTTTTACCTCTTTAATTTGTAAGGAGTTTATTTAGATGGTGTTTTTACCTTAATATCAGTACCCAATCGCTGCAGATAACTTATCAAAGCCACAATTTCTTTGTTTTCCAATCCTTCCTGTGAGATCTTATCTTTTGCTAAATTTTCACTAATCTTTTTGGCCTGCGCTTTCAGATCATCAACAGCTTTTTCAGCATAGCCATCAGGATATGGTGTCCCCAAAGACTGCAATGATTTGATTTTAGCTGCGGTATAGCTTGTATTAAGATCTTTTTTAAACAAGCCAGGATAAGTCGGCATGATAGAACCCGGTGCCATAGATGTAGGATCATACATATGGTTATAATGCCAGCTGTTCGAATATTTTCCACCCACTCTGTGCAGATCTGGACCTGTACGCTTACTACCCCATTGGAACGGTCGGTCGTAAATGAATTCTCCAGATTTTGAGTATTCGCCATATCTCTCTGTCTCTGATCTGAAAGGTCTCACCATCTGTGAGTGACAAGTATAACAACCTTCCCTGATATATATATCCCGACCTTCCAGCTCAAGGGGTGTATATGGTTTTACTGATGCTATTTTAGGCACATTGTTATCGATCATCATCATAGGTGCTATTTCTATCAATGTACCTATAAGTATCAAAACGGCACTAAGCAATAACATCTGAATAGGTCTCCTTTCTATCCATTTGTGCCAGTATTCATTATTATGCGCTTCGTATGTTATTCTTGCCGGAGCTGATGCCTCCTGATTAGCGATAAGGCTACCGGATTGCACTGTTTTATACAGGTTGTATATCAATACAAAGATACCTGAGAAAAACAATGTACCACCTATGGCCCTGAGCATATACATTGGTAAGATTTGTGTCACTGTTTCAAGGAAGTTTCCATACTGGAGGAAGCCATCAGGTGTAAACTGCTTCCACATCAATGATTGTGTCCATCCTGCCCAATACAGTGGAATAGCATATACCAATATACCCATCGTACCGATCCAGAAGTGAATATTTGCAAGTTTATTGGAATATAGTTTAGTGCCGTAAATTCTTGGTATCAGCCAATACAGCATACCGAAAGTCAACATACCATTCCAGCCCAAAGCACCTATATGTACGTGACCAACAGTCCAGTCAGTATAGTGCGTGATGGCATTCAATGATTTGACAGAAAGTAGTGGTCCTTCCAGTGTAGCCATACCATAAGCTGTAACAGCTACCACAAAAAACTTAAGAACAGGGTCTGTCCTCACTTTGTCCCATACACCTCTCAGTGTCAAAAGACCATTCAACATACCACCCCATGAAGGAGCGATCAGCATGATAGAAAATACTGTACCCAATGACTGTGCCCAGTCAGGAAGTGAAGTATATAATAAGTGGTGAGGTCCAGCCCATATATATATAAATATCAATGCCCAAAAGTGGATGATGGACAATTTGTATGAATAAACAGGTCTGTTTGCAGCTTTTGGCATAAAATAATACATCAATCCCAAATACGGCGTAGTAAGGAAAAATGCCACCGCATTGTGACCATACCACCATTGGATCAATGCATCCTGCACTCCCGCAAAGACTGAATACCCATGTGTAAGACTATAAGGCAGTTGCAAACTGTTTACTACGTGAAGGACAGTAACTGTGATCCATGTAGCAATATAAAACCAAATGGCTACATAAATGTGATTTTCACGTCTTTTGATAAGTGTACCAAACATATTGATACCAAACACGATCCACACAACCGCTATAGCAAGGTCTATAGGCCATATCAGCTCTGCATATTCTTTACCTGAAGTGAGACCCAATGGTAAAGTGATCGCCGCAGCCAAAATGATAAGTTGCCAGCCCCAAAAATGGATATTGGACAGTGTGTCGCTAAACATTCGGGTTTTAAGCAATCTTTGGAGAGAGTAATAGACTCCCGTAAAAATACCATTTCCTACAAACGCAAAGATCACAGCATTGGTATGAAGCGGTCTTAGCCGGCCAAAAGACAACTCGGATACACCTAAGTTGAGTGAAGGAAATACTAATTGAAAGGCAACAATGACACCCACTAACATCCCGATAACTCCGAAGATAATCGAAGCCCAGGCGAAGTTGCCTACTACCTTGTTGTCGTAACTAAATGTTTCTAAATTTGCCATAAGTCAGATTTTAAATATTATTAATTGGTTTTGTCTTCTTTGTTGATCATATCGTCATCCAAAAGTATACGAACACTGGGTGTGTATTCATCATCATACTGCCCGTCGCGTACAGCCCAGAAAAATGCCGCTAGAAATCCTCCCGCAACCACCAGACTGATGACAATTAAGTAAAGAATTACATTCATATTTTACAATTTGGGTGCAAAATAGAAAAGAGATTTTCTTTTCTTGATGATATTTGTCATCTTTTTATCTGATATTTATTACTTTTATTCAGATCTATTTTATAATATTGATAATCTGAGTATTATACATTATATTAAAAATAATTTTATATAGATAATTTTGATTTTTTTTTGATGAGTTAAATTTAAGTCATTTTTTTCATTCATTTTAGTTATAAAATACATAATCATTGAATACAAATAAATTCATTTATATATAAAAAAATATATAATATTTATACCTTTGTATTTATGAAAAGTAAAAATTCATCTCCAATGACTTCTTCTGTTAGCTTACAGAATTCATCGTCATCGTTTAATTTAAAAAAATCGTTGGGTTGGCTGGTATTTGCCATCGGATCACTCGTATATCTCAATACTATATTGCATGAATTCACACAAGATGATGCCATTGTAATATACGACAATATGTACACTACAAAAGGTGTATCAGGGCTCAAAGGTCTGTTCACAAAAGATACTTTTTACGGATTTTTTAAAGAAGAAGGAAAAGCAAAAGTCGTTTCCGGAGGAAGATACAGACCTTTTACTCCGGCCATGTTTGCTATCGAATATCAACTAGTAGGCAAAAAACCCTGGTTGGGTCATCTCATCAATATACTGTTGTATGGTTTTCTATGTATGATGATTTACAAACTTCTGCAATCTCTGATCAATTATAAAGATGCACATGAAAGAAATACATGGATGATTTTTGCTGCAACTTTATTGTACGCTACTCATCCGTTACATACTGAAGTTGTTGCCAACATTAAAGGTCGGGATGAAATCATGAGTATGCTTGGTTCCATCCTTGCACTGTATTTTCTGGTAAAAAACCATGAATCCAACAATTTCAAACATATCATTATCGCCTGCTTTTGTTTTTTTATAGCACTTCTTTCAAAAGAAAACGCCATTACTTATCTTGCAGTAGTGCCTTTAGCATTTTATTTTTTCAGAACTCTCTCGATATCAGGTGCACTGTCCAAAAGTCTTTATCTTATTGCTCCTGCGATTCTTTTTTTAATGATCAGAGCAGCCATCCTAGGTAATGATTTCGGTGGTACTCCGATGGAATTGATGAACAACCCATATCTGGAGTATGTCGATGGAGTATATAAGCCCATACCTCAGGGAGAAAAATTTGCCACTATCACTTTTACTTTGGGAAAATATATCCAATTGTTGTTATTGCCACATCCGTTGACACATGATTATTACCCAAGATACATTGATATAAAGTCATTTGGAGACTTTGATGTATTGTTAAGCCTGTTGTTGTATGGCTTTTTAATTTTTATTGCAGTTAGAGGCTTCAAAACCAGATCACTCCCAGCTTTCGCTGCCGGGTATTATTTAGTGACACTCTCTATAGTTTCCAATATCATTTTTCCTATTGGAACCAATATGTCAGAAAGATTTATGTTTATGCCGTCTTTGGGTTTTACGCTTTTATTGGCATACTTGCTAGACAGATTTATTTATTCAAAATTCGGAAAAAATGCATTTCTGGCTGCTGTAGGACTCATCATAGTATCATATTGTTTTAAGACCATCACCAGAAATAATGTATGGAAAAATGATTTTACCCTATTTACCACCGATGTAAAGACATCGACCAATAGTGCTAAGGTACTTAATGCTGCAGGAGGCGCTCTTACTACGAATGCTTTTAGCGAAAAAGATGAAAATAAAAGAAAAGAAATGCTGACACAAGCACTTCAATACCTTACTAAAGCAATCGAAATTCATCCTTTATATAAAAATGCTTATCTTATCACCGGTAATGCGCAATACCACTTGGGCGAATATGAAAAAAGTGTGGCTTCATACAGGAAGGCCTTACAGTTGGATCCCGGATATAAAGATGCTACTGTCAATATGGCTGTTGCTCTTCGTGATGCGGGCAAAATCGCCGGAGAAAAAGAAAACAATCTGGCAAAGGCTGAATTGTACCTCAACGAATCCCTAAAAATTACAACTAATGATCCTGAAACATACAGATTGATGGGCGTACTGAATGGTGTCAAAGGCAATCACGCAGAAGCTATCAAATATTTTTTGAAGGTGGCTGAAATTGATTCTTCAAATGCAAATGCTTACTTAAATCTTAGTCTTGCATATCGGAATGTGGGTGACAATGTTAGTGCTGACAAACACTTGGAAAAAGCTAAATCGTTGAATCCAAATATATTGAACCAATAACCTCAATAATCATTTTTGATGGTGCTCTGCCAGGAGTAAATGACTTTTTAATCGTATTTTATTTCAATTTTATCATTTTTTTTAGGAAATTATTTTTGATTTCACCGTTTATGAAGTAATATTGCACCGAGCTACCCCTTACAAATAGTAACCAGAAAATGCACAGCTAAATAGTTTTATTTTGGTGCATGACTAAAAACCTGATTTTTTCACTGATAAATGACATTCAATTTCATAACCTGATATGGTGCAAAAATACAATTTTGTAGAATGGTTTCTTTTCATATTTTTATTGATACCGCTTTCGGTGATCTACTCCCAATCCTACAAGGAAAGGGAGGACATTTGGGTTAGGGCCAGAATGGAGCAGATGACCCTGGAACAGAAGGTGGGACAGATATTTATGGTCAGGGCCTACTCAAAAGGCAATATTGAGGAAGACAATATTATTGCTGATTATATTAAGAAATTTCATATCGGCGGTATCTGCTTTTTTCAGGGCACACCTACAAATCAGGTAAATCTCATCAATAAGTACCAAGCGATGTCTTCAACACCCATGCTGATGGGAATAGACGGAGAATGGGGACTTGCTATGAGGTTTCCCAACGAGACTGTATCTTTTCCTAAACAAATGATGTTAGGTGCCATAAAAGATGATAAACTCATCTTCGAAATGGGTAAAGAAATAGGACGCCAATGCAAACGAGCCGGCATCAATATCAACTTTGCACCTTCCATTGATGTCAACAACAATTCCAAAAACCCCGTGATATTTGATCGATCCTTTGGTGATTCTCCTGAAAATGTAGCACAAAAAGGGCATATGTTGTGCAAAGCTATGGAAGAAGAAGGAATTCTTTCGTGCGCAAAACATTTTCCCGGCCATGGAGATACGGAGATTGATTCTCATGTGGATTTGCCATCTATCAATCATGACATAGAACGCCTTGAGAGCCTGGAGCTTTATCCGTTCAGAAGACTTACCAGCCTTGGTATCAGCGCCATGATGGTGGGACACCTGAATGTTCCCAGCCTCGAAACCCAAGCCAACAGACCTGCTACTTTATCATCTTCTATTATACAGAATTTTATACGTGATGGCATGAGTTTCAATGGACTCCTCATCACAGATGCCATGGACATGAAAGGGGTGACTAAATATTTTCCAAATGGCGTCGCAGAGGCTGAGGCTTTTCTGGCAGGCAATGACATCATTCTTGTTCCTGAAAACTTACCATTAGCCATCCGCAAAATAAAAGAATACATTTCTTCCGGAAAAATTACTACAGAAAGGTTAGACCAAAGTGTTGAAAGAATTTTGAGGGCCAAGTTTAAAGTAGGATTGAGCACTTTCAGTACCTTGCCATCTGAAGGAATTAATAACTTCCTGAAGCGAAATCAACTTGTGGCTATAAAACAAAAACTCACTGAAGCTGCTATGACTCTTGTTGCAGACCAAGAAGGTCTCGTACCTATACGTGAAACATCCGATGTTCATATCGGAACCTTAAGTATCAATAATATACAGCAAACAAAGTTTCAGAATCGAATCAGTGATTATGCAGATGCCAGACATTATCAGATCATGCCCGCACAATTTGCGACAAAATATACTCAAATGTTGCAGACATTATCGCAATTTGACCAAATTATTGTGGGCATACACACTTCCGGTAAGCTCAAAGACTTCACTTACGACATCAGCTTACCTATGATCAGTTTTCTGAAAGAATTACAAACCAGGAAAAAAGTCATATTTGTCCTCTTCGGAAGCCCGTACTTACTTAAAAAAATGGATTTTGCACATCATGTTTTGTTGGCTTATGATAATGATCACTTGACTCAGGATGTTGCTGCACAAACATTATTCGGAGTCAACGATATCAGCGGTACACTACCGGTAACTGTAAATAATATGTGGCCATCCGGACATGGGATAGACAGACGAAATATTCAGAGACTGGGATATGCAAAACCTGAAATGGTGAGTATGAGCAGTGATACTCTCAACAAAATAGATAGCATCATGGCAGAAGTTATACGACTTCAGGCTTCGCCGGGAGGCCAGATTTTGATAGCAAAAGACAATAAAATCATATTCCAGAAATCATATGGAAAACTCAGTCAGAATGGCTACTATGTTAACAATAATACCGTATATGATATTGCCTCGATCACCAAAATTCTTACTACCACATTGGCCACTATGAAATTGGTTGATGACGGAAAAATAAATATACATGACCCTCTCAAAAACTACATATATAATATTGATACTACCAATAAAGCTGATCTGGTCATCAGAGACATACTGGCACATCATGCCAGACTTCTGCCATGGATAGGCTTTTATCAAAATACTACTTTGCCAGCGAAAAGTTTTGGCTACAATCCCAATTATTATAGTGGCATCCTGCAAGACAGATACTCTGTACCGGTTGCTAAAGGTATGTTCATGAGGACTGACTACGTAGATACAATGTTCCAATCTATCTTTCAAACCAGACTCAGGGATAGCGACAATTACAGATATAGTGATCTGGGCTTTTACCTGATGCAAAAAGTCATCGAAAACAAAAGCGGAAAATCTCTGGATGCATACGCTTCTTCTTCATTTTACAAACCATTGGGATTAAAATATACTACTTTCAGGCCTTTATTAAACCACCATGAATCTATCATCGCGCCTACTGAAAATGACAATTACTTCAGAAATCAAACCCTCAAAGGTCATGTTCACGACATGGGTGCGGCCATGCTGGGTGGTGTAGCTGGACACGCAGGATTATTTTCTACTGCAAAGGAAATGGCAGTTTTGATGCAAATGTTGTTAAATAAAGGAAGCTATGGCGGTAAAAATTATATATCACCACAAACCGTAGAATTATTTACCACAAGACATTCGAGATCCACCAGAAGAGGATTGGGTTTTGATATGAAGGAATTGGCAGGTGAAAAGTTACAGAATACTTCACACCTGGCTCCGGCTTCTGTATTTGGCCATACAGGTTTTACGGGAACCGCAGCATGGGCAGACCCAAAAAACAACATAGTATATATCTTTTGTGCCAACAGAACTTATCCGGAGGTAACAATCAGACTTTCAACAAAAGAGAATATAGAATTAAAGTTCAGACCCTGATCTACAAAGCCCTTTCAGGTTATTCGGACTATATCTACCTTTGATGCTATGTGCGAATATAAACTCATATAGTAAATAAAAAATCTCCCCTGAAGCCTTTCAGGTTCCGGCAACCTTACGCTTTTTCATGTAATACTTAGGATTTACTATCAAAAGGCCAAATGACTCTCCGTCTTCCTTTTTAGTTTTTGCATGATGAGCTCCATGAGCTTTTAAGATGGCTCTGCTGTATCTGGAATCAAGCTGTCGGAACCATTTGAATCTCTGATGAATATATACATCATGTATCAAAAAATATATCAAACCATATATAGAAATGCCTATACCTATATATAGTGCCCAACGATAATCTACATATAATGTTCCCACTATATAACAAATCATACTCGGTATTGCAAAAACCAGAAAAAACAAATCATTTTTTTCAAAAAATCCTGTCTTTTCATAATGTGGTTTGTGGTGATCCTCATGCCAGATCCACAACCAGCCATGCATAAGATATTTATGAGCAGACCATGCGACAAATTCCATCACCAATACAGTGAGCAGTATGATTCCGATATTTAAAAACATTTCAATCCATTTTTGAGAATAACAAGGATTGTTGTAGTTGGTTTATGGAATGATGCAAATTAATTGATTTATGTAAAGATTTGGAAATTCTGAAAAACAATTTTTGTTGTTACAAAAGTTTATTTAAAATCAGCAGCACCTTTTTTATTTTTGATGGCTTTAATTGCTTCTGATACAAACTTATCATTTGTAAAATCGGTCGCATTCTCCTTTTTAAACAATATATTGCGTATTTGTTTTTTGATTTCAAGCTTAAAATACGGCCATAGGTCTTTACCTACTATAAGTTCGGTCTCGACATTGGCTTTTATGAAAGCATTAAGCTCATTTATACCTTTGTCAGGAAGTATCCAGGAATCAAAAGCTTTAATATCTGTTGGGATAGATGTATGATATTTTGCAGCATATCTGAATGAAAATTCCTGTAAAAAAGCAAATGCTTCCAGGTAATTTCCATTTTTATAAACACTATCCATGGCCACAAACAAATCCGGGGTGATGCCACCAGAACCTTCGACGGTACGTTTGAGTAGCAATGTAGTATACTTACCTCCATTTTTTATAAGCGTACTGTCCTTGTGGAAAAGGTCTCCGTTCTGATATCGTGAATGGAAATCATCATCATATTCATCTCTGTCGACGTAGTCTCTCTGAATGGATCTGCCTGAAGGGGTAAAATATCGGGCTACCGTCAGCCTGACAGCTCCACCGTTGTTGAGTTTGTATTGTTCCTGTACCAATCCTTTGCCAAAAGACCTTCTGCCGATCACCAAACCCCGATCCCAATCCTGAATTGCTCCGGCAATAATTTCACTTGCAGATGCTGAATTTTCATCAATAAGGACTACTACCTGATCGATTGGGAAAAATCGTTTTCCTGTGGATTTATATTCATTTTTTTTATTTGAACGCCCCTCAGTATACAACAACAATCTTTCCTTTTCTTCAAAAATCTGGCACAAAATATTGGTAGCTTCAGGCAAAAAACCTCCCGGATTATCTCTCAAATCAAGTATGATGTGTTTTGCATTGTTTTTGGAAAAGTATAACTCAACGACATCCATAAACTCTCTGTAAGTATTGTCTCCAAATCTATCTATTTTCACAAGGACAGTTTGTATATCCTTTAGATATTGAGCTGATACAGTTTTTACTTCGACCTCACCTACTGTAACATCCAAAGTAACATGAGCAGGTCCTCTCATAAAAAGTATTTTTACTTTTGTGCCGGGTTTCTGTTTTAGCAGGTTTCTTACATCAGTGTATTTTGTGTCCTTGCCTGTTACAGGATTGCCGTCTATGGAGATAATTTTATCAAAAACCCTGATTCCGGCTTTTTCTGCGGGACTATTTTTTAGTACTGCAGATACACGGACTGTATCGTCGATGATGAAATTTTCTATACCTATGCCATCATACTCACCATCCATTTGGTCATTGACAGATTCGGTTTCATCCGGAGACAAATATATTGAGTGTGGATCAAGTTCTTCAAAAACACCCTTCAAGGCAGCTGCGATCAGTTTTTCGCTGTCCACTTTATCTACATACTTGTTTTCTATAAAACGGATGAGTTCCTCTACCCTGCCCGTCATCATGAGACTGTCGACAGGATAATCCATGGTGCTTATCAATGCATTTTCGGGTTTATCATTCATTTTATACCCTATCATCATACCTATAGCTATACAAGCCGAAAGCATCAGCGGCTGTATGATTTTATATGTTCCTTTGACCTCTTGTTCCTCCATCAATGCCGATCATTATTTTATGGTAATATTTGCTACTGCATATTTCCTGCCAAAAATAAAAACATCAAAAATATTTGACTTCAAAACCCGATGATTTTAAGTGCTTTTTTCAATTTAAGCAAGAAAGCAAATCTGCTACTCGTACAAAAAATATGTTTATTTGTTTTATCTTTGTTCAAAATTGACATATGATTTCAAAAAAAAAGCATTTGGAGCTGGATGACATAGATTCAAAAATTTTGTCTATTCTGGCGAAAGATGCACGCCTTTCGTATGCTGAAATCGGAAAAAAATTGTTTATTTCCCCGGGTACTGTTCATGTCAGAATCAAAAAACTCACTGATGCAAAACTCATAAAGGCAATCAGAGCAGATCTTGACTATGGAAATCTTGGATTTGACATCACTGCATTTTTAGGTATTTACCTTGAAAAATCCAATATGTATGAAGGTGTCAAAGCTGAATTGCTCAAAATAAAAGAAGTAGTCGATGCTCATTATACTACCGGCAATTATAGCATTTTTGCCAAAATAATATGCAAAGATACCGGACATCTAAGGGATGTTCTTTCCAAAAAAATTCAGAATATCAAAGGTATTCAGCGGACAGAAACCTTCATATCACTTGAAGAAACACTGTCACGTCCACTATTTCTCACTGAAATAGATTAGGAGTAAGAGTTTAAACTTAGTTATTTTTGTTTTTCTTATTAAAAAACAACTTTATAAATGGCTAATACTTATACGCAAATACATATTCAAGTAGTTTTTGCTGTTCAAAACAGGGAATGTATTATTCTAAAATCGTGGAAGGATGAATTATATAAGTACATGACCGGCATTATACAAAATCATAATCATAAAGTTTTAGCTATAAATGGTATGCCTGACCACGTTCATATTTTGTTTGGTATGAGGCCTACGCAAGCATTGTCAGACTTAATGCAAGACATAAAAGGAGATAGTTCAAAATGGATCAATCAGAAAGGTTATATAAAAGGAAAGTTTTCGTGGCAAGAAGGTTATGGTGCTTTCTCTTACAGCAAATCACATGTAAACTCAGTTATTGATTATATCAAGAATCAGGAAAATCATCACAAGAAGAAAACATTTATAGAAGAGTATCATGATTTTTTAGAAAAATTTGATGTGGAATATGACAAAAGATATGTATTTAAACATGTAGGCTATGATATCGAGCTATAGTCTTTTATATTGTCATGTTATAGTGCCGTAGGCACAAAATATGGTAAGAAAACATTTGATTTTGTCTTTGATTCGTCCCCTACGGGACGAGACATACTGCCGTTCTGGTTTTTTACCCGTATAATATCCCTGACGAGATTAATAAGTATAGGTTATACAAATTTTGCTGCATCATCTTATAGTGCCGTAGGCACAAAATATGGTAAGAAAACATTTGATTTTGTCTTTTATTCGTCCCCTACGGGACGAGACATACTGCCGTTCTGGTTTTTTACCCGTATAATATCCCTGACGGGATTAATAAGTATAGGTTATACAAATTTTGCTGCATCATCTTATAGTGCCGTATGCACAAAATATGGTAAGAAAACATTTGATTTTATTTTTGATTCGTCCCCTACGGGACGAGAGATACCGCCGTTTTGGTTTTTTACCCGTATAATATCCCTGACGGGATTGATGATTTTTAGCTAACCGATGCCTATCCCTTTTTCACTTCTTTTGCAAAACTGTCTTTCAGCCCTACCGTCTTATTGAATACAATGTGGTCAGAAGTGCTGCTCTTATCTACACAAAAATATCCTTGTCGCAAGAATTGAAATTGCATACCTGGCTGGGCACTCATCAGGGATGATTCCATTCTGGCATTTAATACCAATTCCAATGATTTTGGATTGTAAAATGACAAAAAGTCAACATTTTGGTCTTCAGTAGGATCCGGCACTGTAAAAAGTCTGTCATACAATCTTATCTCGCAAGGTTCCGAATCTGCAATACTTACCCAATGCAAGGTGCCTTTAGGTTTGATGCCGGAGACATCTTCGCCTGATTTGCTGTCAGGATAATATGTGGCAGTAATCTCAAGTATATTTCCATCATTATCTTTAGTAACTCCTGTACAGTGCAGGATGTAAGCGTGCTTGAGCCTTACATCCGATCCGGGAGTCATTCTGAAATATTTTGGTGGGGCATTTTCCACAAAATCTTCCCGCTCTATGTACAATTCACGACTAAATAAAACATCTCTGTGTCCCGACGACGGATCTTCAGGATTGTTTTCGGCTTTGAGTATTTCTGATTGCCCTTCAGGATAATTGGTAATGATCACTTTTACAGGATCGATCACTACCATGGCCCGCAAAGCAGTCCTGTTCAATTCGTCGCGCACGCAAGATTCCAATAGGTTGATCTCAATGGTATTTTCCCTCTTGGCCACTCCGGCTTTATCACAAAATGTCCTTATGGCAGCAGGCGGGTATCCTCTCCTACGCATTCCGGATATCGTGGGCATTCTTGGATCATCCCAACCTTCCACAAATTTTTCGTTGACTAATTTCAACAATTTGCGTTTTGACGTTATCATATATTCCACATTCATTCTGGCAAATTCTATCTGCCGTGAAGGAAATATTTCGAGCTTTTCTATAAACCAGTCATAAAGTGGGCGGTGATGGATAAACTCCAGCGAACATAAGGAGTGCGTGATCCCTTCTATAGAGTCTGACTGACCGTGTGCAAAATCATACATAGGATAAATACACCAATCATCTCCTGTCCTGTGATGATGTTCTTTTTTGATTCGGTATATGACAGGATCTCTCATCAGCATATTAGGTGATGACATGTCTACATTGGCACGCAGGACTTTCGACCCGTCCGGAAATGCACCATTTTTCATTTTTTCAAAAAGCATCAGATTCTCCTCCTTACTTCTTGATTTGTAAGGGCTTTCAACACCCGGAGTGGATGGTGTTCCCTTCATTGATGCGATTTCTTCCGGAGTACTGTCATCCACGTATGCCAATCCCTTCTCAATGAGCCGGACCGCAAACTCATACAATTTATCAAAATAATCTGATGCATACAACGGCTCATCTTTCCACTCAAATCCGAGCCAATGAATATCATCCATGATAGAGTCCACATATTCGGTTTCTTCCGTAGTGGGATTGGTATCATCAAATCTGAGATTGGTCCTGCCTCCATACTTTTTAGCCGTTTCAAAATTGATACAGATGGCTTTGGCATGTCCGATATGCAGATATCCATTGGGCTCAGGCGGGAACCTTGTCAGGATCCGTCCGTCATGTTTGCCTGACTTTATGTCTTCATCAATGATTTGCTCTATAAAATGGAGAGATTCTTTCTTTTCTTCCGTCATGATTATATTATTCCTGATATTTTTTATAAAAATCTACATTCTTACCGGCATTTCTATTCCCAAAAGGTCGAAAGCTGAATATAGTACCTTCCCGACCTCATCGCTTAGTGCTATCCTGAATGCCTTTGCTTCATCTGTCTCAGCATTCAGTATGCGCACATCATGATAAAACCTGTGAAAATCCTTGGCCAAGGAGTACGCATAATTGGCTACAGAAGATGGATCATATGATGCCCCTGCTTGTTTTATTACTTCAGGAAAGGCAATTAAGTGTTTCAATAACGCCTTTTCTTGCTCACGGTGATCTTTATACCCTGTGTAATGGATCAGTGTATCATCTGCTGCTTTTCTTTTCAAAGATTGGATCCTGACATAAGCGTTTTGGATATATGGACCAGTTTGTCCCTGCATATCCACCGATTCTTTAGGATCAAAGATCATTCGCTTTTGCGGTTGCACTTTGATGATAAAAAACTTAAGTGCACCCAACCCTATTTGCTTCAATATATTCTTTTGTTCACTTTCCGATAAGACTGCGATTTCTCCTCTTTCCGCTGACATTTCACTAGCTTCGTTGATGACTTCAGCTATCAGATCATCAGCATCCACGACTGTGCCTTCGCGTGATTTCATTTTTCCGGTTGGCAAATCTATCATGCCGTAAGACAAATGAAACAGACCTTCAGCATAAGGTTCTCCCAGTCTTTTTAATATTTCAAAAAGCACTTTAAAATGATAATCCTGCTCATCTGCCACAGTATAGACCATGTTGCTGATACTGTAATCTTCATACCTTTTTTGTGCAGTACCTATATCCTGCGTGATATAAACGGCTGTTCCATCACTTCGCAGCACCACTTTTTTGTCCATACCGGCATCTTCGAGGTTTACCCAGACACTTCCATCATCTTCTTTGTAAAAGACACTTTTGCTCAGTCCTTTTTCCACAGCTTTTTTGCCCAGTAAATAAGTGTCGGACTCATAATATAGGGTATCGAAATGTACACCCAATGCTTCATAAGTCACATCAAATCCAGCGTACACCCAGGTATTCATTTTCTTCCAGAGGGCAGTGATTTCGGGGTCTTTTGCTTCCCATGCCAATAGCATTGATTTTGCCTGAGCCCCAAGTTCACTATAAGTATTGAAATAGGTATTTTTATACTCTTTAAAAAAAGCGATATTGTCCTGTCCTTCCTTTTTGCACTTTTCATATACTCCAGAAGCCAACTCTGTAAGTTGAAACTTTTCATACTCCTCCACAAATGCTTTTTCAAAGAGGACATAATAGTCTCCAACAAAATGATCTCCTTTGATACCCGTTGATTCCGGTGTCTTACCTTCTCCAAATTTTTGCCATGCGAGCATACTCTTGCATATAGCTATGCCTAAACCATTGGCTTCCAATATTTTACTGCAAGACCAACCAAGCAATATATTCCTTATGTGCCCCAGGTGAAGCGGTTTATTAGTGTTGGGAGATGAAAATTCCACCATTACTTTTTTCCCATTCGGCTCCTGATATCCCAGTCTGTCTGTCTTGCTGATACCTTCCAGTAAAGTTGTCCAAAACTCGTCCTGTAAGGTAAAATTAAGAAACCCTTGTACTATTTCGTAATCTTTAAAACTCCTTTCGTTGGCTTTCATCCATTGACCCAATAATTCTCCGATTTCCTTTGGAGATTTTTTTAAAGACTTCACTAACGGGAATATCACGAATGTAAAATCACCATTGAACTCTTTCCGGGTTTCATTGATGCTTATTTCATCTGGTGACATACTTATGTCAAAAAGAGAAAGGATGGCTTCAGAAAATTTACTTTGTATCGATTCGAGCATGAAATTGTAACTATTATCGTTTTTGAAGGTGCAAAAGTAAACAATATCCCTTTGTAAATCATACAATCAAACAGGAACTTAAAATAAGGGCCAAAAAAACCATCACTTTCCAAATTTGGATAATTGAACTATTCCTATTGTGGCGAACCTATTTCAGAATAACAAATTGATGGC
This sequence comes from Saprospiraceae bacterium, assembly GCA_016713025.1. Taxonomy (NCBI): domain Bacteria; kingdom Pseudomonadati; phylum Bacteroidota; class Saprospiria; order Saprospirales; family Saprospiraceae; species Saprospiraceae bacterium. The sequence continues at coordinate 135,454 of JADJPZ010000003.1, forward strand.
AATAAGGAGTCCTTATGCAAGAATAAACAATAATTATAAGAATGCATATACAAAAAAGCAAATGCATATACATAACTATAATAATACCTTACATAGATACAAAAGAAATTGATATATTTTTCTTAACTTTTGATAGTCAAATATTTGTATATTTTAATAAACTGCGTACTTTTGCAAAGTTTTTAATAACCTAAAATAAATTATTAAAACTCTAAAATTTGTTATAATGAAATTTTATACCAAAATTCTTTTACTCTTTATATTTGCATTATCTATATCAAGTTGTAAAAAAGACATTACAGATGAAACAACTACTGCTGTAAAAACAGTAGAACAGTTTGATTTTAAAGTAGTTAGTGAATGGAATAACCTATGGATGGAAATCGAAAGACATGCTGCAGGTTACAGACCTTGTCCTACTGCCAATGCTTTAGGCTATCTGGGTTTGGCAGGATATGAAGCTTGCGTATCAGGAATGCCGGAATACAATTCGTTGGCTCCGAGATATCAGGGACTGAATGTGCCTAAAGTTTTTCCTAATCAGGAGTACCACTGGCCAACAGTGGTCAATGCTGTCAATAATTTTATGTTCAGCAGATTGCTTCCTGAAGTTGACAAAAAACTATATGCGCGTATTAAAGAATTATCTGACAAGAATGAAAAATTATTTCTTGATCAGGCTGGTCAGGAAATTTTTATAAGATCAAAAAATCACGGAGAAGCCGTAGCTGCCGTTTTTTGGGACTGGATGAAGACAGACGCAGCTACTTTTGATGGTTACAAAGACCCATTCAAAGAAAACAACTGGAGAGACAGATTGAAGCAACCAGGAGCATGGACTCCAACTGTACCAGGGCCAGGAGAAGGCATGTTTCCTTACTGGGGTAAAGGAAAAACCCTTGCCATCAAAGATGATATGAAAGTATGCAGAGATTATAAATATTATGTTGGGGAATATAGCGAAAATCCAAACTCCACGCTTTATAATCAGGCTTTGGAGGTAATGAGACAAAATACACCTTCACTTTCTTATCAGACGGAGTGGGTAGGTGAGTTTTGGAGTGACGACCTTTTAGGACTTACTTTTTCTCCACCTACAAGATTTATTGCTATAGCCAATCAGGTATATGAAAATGAAAATTGTAGCCTGGAAGAAGCAATCGTAGCTAATGCCAAAGTGGGCATGGCACTTCATGACGCAGCAATAGGATGCTGGAATTCAAAATACGTTTATAATATCGAAAGGCCTGAATCATACATCAAGAGATTGATAGATCCAACATGGGAACCAAATCTGGAAAACCCTAATACAGGTGACAAAGGCATTTCCCCTTCATTCCCTGCTTATCCGTCAGGTCACGCCACTTTTGGAGCGGCAGCATCTGAAGCTTTAGCAAGTGTATTTGGTTATTCTTATGGTATGACCGACAATTGCCACAGAAACAGATCTGAATTTTCCGGGTATCCTCGTACATTCAGCAGCTTCTTCGAAATGGCAATGGAAAATGCCTGGTCAAGGGTTCCACTTGGTGTACACTATAGAATGGATGCTGATGAAGGTGTGAGATATGGTACTGAAATAGGCAGAGTGGTAAACAGGTTGCCTTGGAAAAAATAAAAATTAGTTAGTTATAAAAAGGGTCTGTAAAATGACCCTTTTTTGTTTTGCGAAAGTTGAAATGAAAAAAAATCTTATGATAAATAAAATATTGGCTAGTACTTGCGTTGCGGTGTTGATTTTATTTGGTTGTAAAGGGGATCAACAAGCCACCAATAGAAGTGATCAGGAAATAAAGGAAACCTACGGAACAGGAGAGATTTCCAGAGTCTATACACGTATCAATGGAAAAATTGAAGGTAAAATGACAGACTACTACCCCTCAGGAGCAATAAAAGGGGAGCGATTTTTTCAAAATGATAAGCAGGATGGAAAAACAACGCTATATTATGAAAGTGGTGCTTTGAAAGAAGTTCAATACTATATCAACGGACTGAGGAATGGAGGAGATACTATATACTACGAATCGGGAAAATTACAATATGTAAGCATGTTTAAAGATGAAAAAAACAATGGTTACTTACAGAAATGGTCTGAAGACGGAGACTTGATTTATGAAGCAAAATTCCAAATGGATTCTTTAGTGGAAGTTGGCGGCAAATCCATCAAATAGCATCGTTACAGTTAAACCTAAAAATGAAAAATATACTTTTTATCAACGGCATCATAGAAGGTTTGGCAGGTTTTGTTCTCATTTTTCGGCCGCAGCTGTTACTTTCACATGCTCAACCTGACATACAAGGAGTCATTGTTGCAAAGCTGTATGGGATAATAGCTCTTTGTTTTGGTATAACATCTTATTTACTCAGCAAGATTTTCATTATCATTCTGATGTATTTAAGAGAATTGTGCTCGTCGTTATAGCGTTTCATTTTGCTGTAGGCATGTTTATGTATGGAGTATATCAACAAAATATAACGTCTCATCCTGGAGCGTCTTTATTACATACTGTTATAGCTGTGGTATTCTTAATGATATATCTTAAAAATATGCATCATTTCAAAGAAGAAACCGATGAGCCAGCTTCCTGAATTATTAGACATCCTCACTCTCACGCCAATCGAAAGGAATACTTATAAAGGGACAAGCCTGTTTATAGGAAGCCCCAATGTATATGGTGGACAAGTCCTTGCACAATCGATAGCTGCTGCTCATGAGACAATAGAAGATCATAAAGTACTTCATTCGATACATTCATACTTTATCAACCCCGGAGATAATGATAAAGACATCCATTTTAATGTACAAGTCATCAAAGACGGTCGATCATTTAACACAAGGAGAGTGGTGGCTACGCAGGAAGGTCGTGAGATTTTTATATTATTTGCTTCATACCATACACCTGAACCAGGCATAGAACATCAGGATATCATGCCTAATGTGGCAAGACCCGAGTCCCTTACATCGTTTTCTGACCTGTTTGCAGAGTTTGCGTCAAAATTTAATATAGAGCCAAGAGGGATATTTGCCCCAAACGGACCATTTATCTTTTTCCCGGTCGAGCACTACGATCCATTCAATCCCAGAATAAGGCCTGCCATAAATCATACATGGTTTAAGACAAATGGTGTCCTGCCAGATGACAATAAATTACATCAAACTACCCTCGCATATGCTTCTGATTTCAATTTATTGATCACGGCACTCTTCCCTCACGGATTATCGTTTTTTACCACGCCCATGCAAATTGCAAGTTTGGATCATGCGATGTGGTTTCACAGACCGGTCAAAACCGATGATTGGCTGCTTTATGCGGTAAACAGCAGCAACGCCAATGCGGGACGAGCGTTTTGTTCCGGAAAGATCTTCAACAAAGAAGGATTACTTGTTGCCTCCACTGCACAGGAAGGACTTATCAGAAAACTCTAGTCCTCATAATATATCTGTTTTAATAAAACAAAATTTTAATCATCAGTAAAAATGACAGTAATCATACTTCACAATGACAGAAATTCACTATTTTCGCTAAATATTATAAAAAGAGATTAAATTGCAAAGATTTTGGTGAGGGTGTCAGGTTGAATGAGTTGAAGTACTTTTAAAAATCTTAAGACCATTGTATAATCAATTACATATTGATAATTTGTTTCACAAATTGCAGGAGGAATTTGAGGAACAATATTTGTCAGTATTTCACAATGATCTGGCGCCAAAGGCGGTTGTAGTAATACCAAGTCTCACTTTGGATCATCATATTCTTTCTAAAGTCAGAGGTCATTTTTACTATGAAGAAAGGATGCTTTGTATGCTGATGCTATTGCGTATGCCTGAAACCCGCCTTACCTTCGTGACAAGTATACCGATCTCTCCACTCATTATTGATTATTACTTGCACATGCTTCCGGGCATCACGTCTCATCATGCACGCAATCGACTGACATTATTGAGCTGTTATGATGCTGGAAATATACCACTCACAGAGAAGGTACTGCGTCGCCCGAGATTGATAAGCAGGATAAAAAAAAGTATCAATAATGGTGATCCTGCCCATATTATGTTCTTTAACGTGACTGAAGCAGAAAAAGAACTGGCTGTAAAACTAAATCTACCTATCTACGGTTGTGATCCGGCACTCAACTATTTAGGTACAAAGAGTGGATCGCGAACTATTTTCAAGGAGACTGGCATACTTACACCCCATGGATTTGAAAACATTAATTCTGTTGCGGAAATAACTGATGCTATATACCAGCTGAAGATAGCAAAACCACAATTAGAGAAGGCAGTAATAAAACTGAATGATGGCTTTTCCGGAGATGGCAATGCCATTTTTTACTATATCAACGCACCATCTGACGAAGAAGAACTTAAGTCATGGATTCAAGTAAACCTTAAGAAGAATACAAAAGTAGTTGCCAAAAAACTTAAGTTTGATAGGTTCATTGAAAAAATGGAGGTAATGGGAGGCATAGTAGAAGAATTTATAAATGCAGAAACTATCACCTCTCCATCCGTTCAAGTCAGGATCAATCCCGAAGGAGAGATATGTATCATATCTACCCATGATCAGGTATTAGGAGGCGAAAGCGGACAGGTTTTTATAGGAGCTACATTCCCTGCCAAAGAAGATTATGCAGTAGAACTAAGTAAAATTTCAATAAAACTGGCCGAAAAAATGAAATCCAAAGGTGTTTTGGGCAGGTTTGGAATTGATTTTATGAGTATCAAACAGTATGGCCATTGGCAGCATTATGCTATAGAAATTAATCTGCGAAAAGGAGGAACGACGCACCCGTTTCTGATGTTACAATTTCTCACCAATGGAATGTATATACAGGATACCGGTGAATACATACTGCCTGATGGCAATAAAAGGTATTACTTTGCTACAGATAATCTGCAAAAGGAGCAGTATAAAGGAATGACACCACCTGACCTTTTGGACATAGTGATGTATTACGGACTCCACTATGATCATAAAAAGGAAGAAGGAGTCATGTTTCATCTTATTAGTGCTTTGTCACAGTTCGGAAAGCTAGGTCTAGTCAGCATAGGCAAGACTCCTGAGAGAGCCATGGCATACTATTTTAAGGTGATAGAAGTGTTGGATAAAGAGACGGAGACTAAGCAAGATTAGTGTACACAGCCTGTACATCATCATCATCCTCGAGCTTATCTATCAATTTTTCTATGTCTGTCATCTGGTCATCAGTAAATTCCACAGGTGTAGTAGGAATTCTCTGCAGATTGGCTTTTGTGATATTGATACCTTTTTCTTCAAATCCCTTAGTAAGCGATCCAAAATCGGTATAATCCGCATAGGCATAAACTGTACTCTCATCTGTTTCATAACTTTGCAGGCCATAATCTATCATCTCAAGTTCAAATTCATCCAGATCGAGATCTGCAGGCTTTTCAAATTCGACCACTGTTTTGCGGTCAAACATAAACTCAAGCGAACCCGTGGGTACCAAAGACCCACCTGTTTTATTAAAGTATGATTTTACATTTGCAACAGTTCGAGTGGTATTGTCAGTAGCACATTCTACAAAAACCAATACCCCATGAGGACCCTTTCCTTCATAATTTACCTCTGTAAAATCATCTCCATCTTTGCCGGCTGCTCTCTTTATGGCATTATCTACATTGTCCTTTGGCATATTTGCAGCTTTCGCTGCCTGAATGGCTAATCTGAGCTTTGAGTTGGTCTCTGGGTCAGGTCCGCCTTCACGAGCAGCGATAGTGATAGCTCTTGATACTTTAGGAAATACTCTGGACATAGTTGCCCATCTTTTTTTCTTTGGCGGCTCTTCGGTATTCAAATGCTCTTCCCATGATACGATTGTTTAAACTGTACTGATATCTTATAGATATAAAAAATATTCTTTTAACAAAAAAAGCATCTCATAAGGTTTACTTACAGGATGCTTTTATATTTCGGAAGAGGAGGGATTCGAACCCCCGGTACCCTTTCAGGACTCCTGTTTTCAAGACAGGTGCAATCGGCCGCTCTGCCACTCTTCCGGAACTGCTTTCTTCTAAAGCGACGCAAAAGTAACGAATTTTTTTAAAAGGAAAAAACAATTTTAAATAAAAAGAAAAAGTAGGTACACTTTTGGACCTACTTTCTTAACTAAATTTCAGGTATAACTAAATTATGAGAATACTACTAGTGGTATGTTAGTGTTGAATGACGCATCAATTATTAGTAGATTTTTCTTTTGATCAAGTCGATGGTTTCCAAAATTAACTGTAGATAAAGATGGGGTTCATCAACGAAGAGCAAATGGAAAAGATACTTTAAGTCATCCGCCAATTTACCTTAATCATAACACTATTGTTATGTTCAATTTATATAATCAGCTCAAAGCTTCAATATCTCTGATGAGTATAGATTTGCGCTTAAAATATATTTGATTGTGTTTTTTCAAATCATTCAATACTGTTGTAACTGTCTGTCTGGATGTCCCTGTAAAATTTGCTATATCTTGCTGTGTAAAATCATGTTTTAACAAAATTTCAAATCCTATCGTTTGCCCAAAAGACTGGGCATTGATTCTCAAAAACTGAATGATTCTTTCCCTGGCATCATTGAATGCCAATGACTCTAACCGGTCTTCAGTATACTTTAATTTTTTGCTTAAAAACGCTATAAGGTCTATTGAAAAATTAGAATTTCTTCTAATAAGCTCTTTGATTATGTTAATTTTAACGGCTAAGACTGTAGTGTCAACAGACATTGATATGGCATTATTGGTATGAATACTTTCTCCTGTAAAACTTTGCTCACTCAGCAATGCCTTGGGATGTAAGATCATTTTAATAACTTCTCTACCTTCAATTATATTGGATGTAACTTTTACTGAACCTTTGAGTAAAAAATAAATTTCATCACTATCTTCTCCTTGTCTGAAAACAAAATCTAATTTATTAATCACTCTCAGATCACCTTCTTCGACCAAATAACTCAATTCATTTTTTGTCAATGATGCCGCTACCGGGAAATCTTCAATAGATTCAATTATTTCTACCTGTTGCATAAAAAATGTGTGATATGGTACAATACAATGACACAATTTCAAGGTAATCCCCCTATATGAAATGTACAATATTTTACATTTTAATTTTTTCATTAATTGTGGAGTAATTGTCAACCTTAAAAGGCGAAGCTATTTTGTTCAATTACAGGCAAATAAGAGTCCTCACCGCGACTAAGGTTGCAACAAATGTTTTCATTTTCAATAAAATAAAAACTCAAACAGGCTATAAGAAAAAGGGAGTTTTATTTAAATCTGACAACTGTTTGCGTCATAGATTTGGCACTAAAAGACCCATATGCCTTCTCAGTCTTGATGTTAAAAGCTGCAATTGGAGGGGATTCATTGGTAAGAGACCCTGTGTTATTGGACATATAGTAGTTATACTCGTAGAAAGATTTTGAAGTATTTAATAAACTAAAAGCAACTTGTGATGACTCTTTATCGTCTGAAATTTCTAAAATTAATGCGATATTGTCATCCGATACACGGGAATAATCCACTAAAAACCCAGGTTTGTTTTTTAACCGTTTACAAGCCGAGTGGTCTTTAAGAAAAGATTTTACCTGATATGTATTCTTGGTTTCATTGACAGGTATGATATAAAAGTAAGACTGATTATTTACTGGTTTGGCAATTTTGATCTCGCATTCCAGTTGAGTCAAATGTTTACCATCGACGATCGACCTGATGACGTTTTTAACGATAACTGTATCTGTTTTGAGACTTTGAGGAATTGTAATCACTGGCTCACCAAGATTTTTAGTGATCCCAATACCCCTGAACTTATACTTTTCTCCTGTGACAAGTTGTAGTAATTCCCTTTTAATTACAAATTTTTTGATCGCTTTATCATATTGAAAAGGAATGCCAAAATCCTTTTCTCCTTCTGAAATTGAAAAATCAAATGTATCCGGTCTCATTATTTGGCTAGGTGATACACCTTTTGTGTCCCCGGTAAAAGTAATATCAGCAATAATGTCCTGTCCGGCAGTCATTTCGCAAACAACAAACAATTTCATAACATCACTTTCTGATTGAAGCGGAAAGTCTTCAATGCAGGAAGTAATACAAAAGGTAAAAAATGTTATGTAAAGTAAAACTCTAATAATTTTCCAAATTTTAAAGCCACAAATATGACTAAAAAATATCGAATTGTCACAATTTGTACAATTGTTTTTTATTTTTGATATCTTTATGTGAACAGAAAATATTATGTGAAAAATTTATATCATAATGTATTGTAAATTAAATAATTAGGATTACAAATTTTAGAAATCAATTTTCTCCTGTTTGGTATGAAGGTTTACTTTTATCAAATGGATATACTATAACTTACGGTAGGCAACACAGTGAGAAGACTAAACTGCCTGAATTCATACCTGCCCTCATTCTTGGGATCGCGTACGAGATCAGTATAAAAAGGATTATTGCGATTATAAGCGTTGTAAATTCCAATAAATAATTTTGTTCTACCCCACTTATAGTTGTTATATAAACTAAAACCTGCGTCCAGCCTATGGAATGGAGCAAAAGAAGCATTATTCTTTTCAGGAAAAATTACAATAGGATTTGTAGATGTATTAAAAGTTACATTCAATGGTTTTGAAAAGTAGTTTCCTGTCTGATATGTCCAATTTACCAAAAACTCAGTAAACTGTGAAATCCTGTAATTAAATGAACATTTTAAGCTGTGATTTCTGTTTAAATTGAAGGGAAAAATATTACCATTATTTAGATCAGAGAACAATCTATCAGAAATAGAGTAAGTATAATTTACATTGAATAGCGTCTTTCCATAAACTTTTTCGAAATAAGTTTCAAAACCATAAGCGTTGCCTTTTCCAACAGGTACTTCAGACTCCCAATCATTTTCTGAGCTGATATCTATATCGCTTCCTTCTTTAAAACTTGAAATATTTTTGAATGATTTATAATACACTTCTGCCCCAAAACGGAGTCCTGAATTAAGTCTGTATCCAAATGAAGTATTAAAAATCCAAGATGTTTGTGGCGCGAGTATATTGGATGAAGGGAGCCAGACATCAGCTGGTAATCCCAGTCCACTGTTGGTCAATAAATGGATAAACTGTTGCATTTTAGATGCTCCAATCTTGAAATGAACGTTTTCGCCATCTGCCAATAATGCAAACCTGGGTTGGAGAGCGCTATACATATTATCATCTGCTGAAATTAATAGTGAGTAATTTAATCCCACATTCATCTGAACACCGCTACCAAGTGAAATATTGTCTTCAGTGAATATATTGACTTCATCCCCGCCACCACCATTACTAGTTCTAAGTGAGCGCAAGTATTCCCTACTTGGTTCCTTGGAGATATCCCTTTCAGAAACTGCCAATGCCAAAGGAGCAAAACTTCTTGATTGGTAGTTGACTCCTAATTTTAATCTGTGATTGTGCGAAACCATCCAGTCAAACTCATGTTTTAATCCTGATTCATTTATTTTTGATGCATAAAGTGAAGCATTGAAAATAATAGAATCCTGATGAATTTTCTTAGTCCCAAAAAGGTTATTCTTATAACTTTCAAAGTTATAGTTGGTAGTATAAGCCACTGTTCGGGAGAAAAGTGACTTTCCCCAATCTCTGTGCAAACGAATTGAATAAAGGCTATTGCCCCAATTTATCAAATTTGTATTTTCTTCTCGTAGCTCGTCGGGTTTAGATTTGATGTCATTACTAAATTCATCATTGCTGTGAAGCGATTGTAACAAAAGCCTGGTTTTCTTATTGAGTCTGATATTCATTTTAGCATTGATGTCACCAAAAAAATAATTGGCATTTCCGACTTTGTTATTTCCTCTGTTAATCTGCTTTGTTAATTCTTTTATCCATACATCCATAAATGTGCGTCTGCAAGAAATTATAAAGCTACCTTTATCTTTGATGATAGGTCCTTCTATGGTACCACTCATAGCAATGGTACTCAAATTGGCGTTAACTTTGAGTTTCTGAAAATTTCCATCACGAGTATGAACATCTATTACTGAAGATAACCTACCGGCATATCTTGCAGGTATTCCACCTTTATACAAGCTCACACTTTTGATCGCATCAGAATTGAATACTGAAAATATTCCAAGCGCATGTCCAGTGTTATATACTGGTACATCATCAAGAAGTACAAGATTTTGATCTGCAGATCCACCGCGGATATTGAGACCGCCTATACCTTCAGCAGCTGTACTTATTCCGGATTGAGAAGCAAGATACCTGAATAAATCAGCTTCTCCCCCAAGATGGTTGGAAGACCTTATTTTGTCAATGTGAAGGTTTTGTTGATCCGCTGGTTGTTCATGCACTTCTTCCATAAGGTCGTCCAATATCACAATTTCATTCAACAGACCATCTGGCTGAAGGGTGATATTTAACATAGTATCCCTTAATGCATTGAACTCCACAATTTGAGATTTGTATCCCAGATACGTAAAATGAATCCTATGACGTTGTTTGTCTATTTTTATAGAATAATTTCCTGTTTCGTTGGTAGATGTACCCCTTTGACGGTCGTGCAAAAATACATTGGCACCTATCAGGTACTCTCCGGAAAGCTTATCTCTCACTTTACCATAAATCCTAATCTCACCGAGGGTGTATTTACTCTCGTTTTTTACAACAACTAACTGATTACCAACAATTTGGTATGTAAGGTCGTAATCATCCAGTATAACAGTCAGAATTGTTCCTATAGTTTCATTTTTTGCATTAATATTGATTTTTTTTTCTGAAGGTATCCGTGAGTCAGAAAATACAATATTCACTCCTGAGATGGAAGAAAGATCTCTTAAAACTATGTAAAGTGGTTTTTGATAAGCTGAATAGGAAATATTTATTGCATCAGGACGTACCTGTCCTTTTACAACAAATGCAAAAAAAATAAAAAAAACTACGTATGAAACGTTTCTAAACAAAGTTTCTCAGTTTATACCTATAACACACAAAGGTACAAAAACTCTGCCAAATATATTACCTACACTTCACCTTCGAAATCTTGAAGCGCTTATCTTCAATTTTTACACAATCCAACTCATAGGTGAGTTTGAGTGTAGTGATGACTTCATCCAAAGTACTGTTTTTAAGAGATCCTGATGTAAAGGTACAGTTGCTCCAATCTCTGCCTTGAGGTATTTCAAACTTTACTGCAAAAAAATCTGACACATCTTTTATTACTGCATCAAAAGGGGTCTTGGTAAATGACAAACTCTCATTTAACCATAATCCCGAATTATAAAAATTCAAGTTTTTAACATCGGAAAGTGCACCTTGCTGAACATGTACCATTTGATCGGCAATCAGCCTTTGTTGCTCATCATTATAATATACTTCAACGATGCCTTCTTTTACGTAAACGGCTTTTTCCTTTGAGTCGACGGTAAAAATAGTACCTACTACTCGTACTTCCAAACCATCTGCAATGACTGTAAGTGGTTTTTGATCGTCTTTGGCTACTTCAAAATAAGCTTTCCCTTGTAATTCTATAAGTCTGCTGTTAGATTTTTCTTTGAACTCAATTTTTGACCCTTCTTTCATCCATACTTTCGATCCATCTTCAAGTGCGGCGATCGATGATTGTTCAGAATCGTAAATCTTTCCGTTACTATTAACAATTATAAACCATGCAGCTAGTAATAAGATAAAAGATGCCGCAATGGCAAGTAAGGGGGAAAGTGAATATATTTTTGATTGGTTTTTTAATTCAATGGATGATGGAAGATCTTTAACGCCATTTAATACTTCTATTTCATTATCTAATAAGGACTTATGTCTAATTAATGCTTCTTTTGTATCAAATTTTTTTAAAGGTAAAGAAGACGATGCTGTCCAAATAGCCGAAACTTGAGAGAAAATCTTATGATTTCTGTCGTCAGCTTTGACCCAGATGTTAAATTCAGCTGCTTCTATTTCGCCCATTTCACCAGATAAGTACCGATGTATAGAAGTTAATTCACGACTATTACTCATTTCTTAAACATTTCTATATTAAAGACACAAATTAAGATTTTCACCCCTATTAGATTTCATTTTTGTTATAAATATTTTCCCTTAATACCTTTAGAGCTTTGGAAATGTGATTTTCTACAGTTTTTACAGAAATATTCAACTCTTTGGAAATATCTGAATAACTCATCTCTTCAAATCTGCTTAAGGCAAACACCAAACGGCATTTTTCAGGCAGATTACCAATTACTTTGTTTATTCTGTGTTGTAATTCATCAGCGGCGAGGTATTCTTCTGCAGTAAATCCTGTATCTATTTGCTCATTAAGCTCACTTTCATCCTCCCAATGCAAATTATTACTTCTGATATAATTTAGTGTTTTATTTCTGCAAGATCTCCTGAGATAAGCTTCCAGTGATGAGTTAATGAATATTTCATCTCTTTTACGCCAAATTTCAAAAAAAACATCCTGAACAATATCTTCCGATACAACACTATCTTTAGTAATTCTATAAACAAGATTACATAACTTTTCATAATAATTGTCATAGATGTATTCCAATGCTTTATCGGGACTGGACCACATTAACGATGAATAATCTTCAGTACTTAAAGATTTCAATATTTTGCTTTTATGCTTAGTTAGGGCACAAATATAGTAATATTGGGAAAATACTGTTATCGGAAATTTAGAATAAATTATTTTTAATTAAATATATTAATCACTCAATGCCATGTAACAGGTCTCGAGAAGCAAATTATATCATGAAAGCTAATTTAAAATTTTTATTTTTTTGACTACCCAACTTCTTTACATTAAAAGAAATTTTCTACCTTTGCGACTCCAATTTATTACGGATGCTATAGCTCAGCTGGTTAGAGCATCGGATTGTGGTTCCGAGGGCCGTGGGTTCAAGTCCCATTAGTCTCCCAACACAAAAGCGGTAAATATTTTTACCGCTTTTTTTATTCATGGTTTGACCCAATTTCTACTTGGCCATGTCGAAAAATTCCTCCAGATTTACCCATCCTAAATGTGTCCACAAGCCGACGTTTGTGGTTCCTTCATTATTGAGTGAAATCGTTCACTCAATTTGCTTTGCAACCATTCAGTCATCCTTAAAATGGAAGGACTTTTGAAGTCCCTTGAAATGATTTATCCAATAAATTTATATGCCTGTCTTTTCAACGGCTTTTTTATGGTACTTAATTTATATATGTTGTGTAATAAATTATTTGCTTAATACCTTAAAATCTATATTGTGAGTATGTTTAAACTTTTAACATTTGTCTCCAAGTTGCAAATTAAATTTAAGCCAGAGTTATATTTTTCGCCGTAACTCGTCAAGCTATACTTGAACTTTCGGGACGTTTCTATCCCAGTCAAGTCATTTTTTTACAAAATCGTCTTGACTGGTTATATTCTGTATTCGCTGCGAGCCTGACTGAATGATGCGAAGTTAAATCGTGATAGACATCAAGATTTAATGAAAGGAACCTATTAAACCTTTGATCGCATGGGCAGCTATCGCAGTTCGTTCGTTATCGAGTATAGTTGTTTACTCGATTCTCGTCATTGACAAGACCACTAAGTCATCTTTTCAAAAAATATATTTCATCACTTTCCCTTCAACATAAAAATTTAAACATATCTTTAATCATTCACCAAACCTGTATGAAAAATACAATAATCTTCTCAGCTTTTTTATTTGTTTCCTTGTGTACAAATATACAAGCTCAGCCTCTTCATCTCCGTTGTGAATTTACTAAAAATCCAATCGGTATAGATGTTACTTCCCTTCGCTTTAATTGGGAGGCTGATGTAAATGAAAAACCTGGTTTACAATCAGGATATAGAGTAATGGTGGCAACGCTTCCCGCACTATTGACAAAAGGAAAGCCGGATATATATGACTCGGGTATCACTACTTCAGAGAGTCAAGGAGTCACACTAAGCATTCCCAAATTGGTTTCGTACACCCGGTATTATTGGGTTGTTACGGTCTTTGGCAGAAATGACCACAAAGGCATGGTTTCTAAGGTGGAGTGGTTTGAAACTGCCAAATTACAGGGAAAATCAGGTTGGCAAGCGCAATGGATTACCGACGGACACGATAAAGAATTCAGACCAGCTCCTTTGTTTCGTAAAACTTTTAAGCTAAAATCTAAACCCATCTCCGCGCGGATGTACATTGCCGGTTTGGGTTATTCTTCCATTTTTTTGAATGGCTCTAAAGTGGGAGTTGGAACACTAAATCCGGGATACACGGACTATTCCAAAAGGGTGTTGTATTTAACTTATGATGTGACCAAACAACTAAGTCAAGGGTACAATGTAATAGCAACTGAATTGGGAAACGGATGGTTTAATAATCAAACCCCTACCGTTTGGAACTACAATTTAGCTCCCTGGCGAGCAAGACCACAAATGATATGTGAGCTGCATGTTAAGTATAGTGACGGAACACAAGAAATTATTTCGAGTGATAAAACATGGAAGACTTCAACAGGGGCTTTGCTGTATGACAATCTATATGTAGGGTCCACGTATGATGCCAGACTGGAACAACTTGGGTGGCATAGTAAGAATTTTGACGATACAAAGTGGAAAAGTGTTACCCTAACCAAATCTCCCGCACCCATTATTCAATCTCAAATGATGCCTGAAATAGGTGTTTCCAGAATATTTAAGCCGGTTCAAATGAGAAAGATAAACCCAAACACCTATGTCTATACGATGGGTGAAAACATAGCCGGTGTAGTTAAGCTAAAAGTAAAGGGAAAGGCAGGAACCAAAATAACCATCCGATACGGTGAGTGGCTTGATAGCATCGGAAGGTTGGATCAGTCCAATATTAATATGCATTTGCGTGGCGTGTTTCCAAATGAAAAAGTAATTCAGCGCGATGAATTCATTTTAAAAGGGAAGGGCATGGAAGTATATATACCACCTTATACCTACCATGGCTTTCAATATGTAGAAGTTACCTCAGAAGTACCTATCAACCTGAATACCAATAGTATAGAATGTGTGGTGCTTCATTCACTGGTAGATTCCATTGGAAGTTTTTCTTGCTCTAATGGGTTGTTGAATAAAATATATGACAATTGTAAGAGGTCATATCTCGCCAATTTATTTGGTATCCCGACTGACTGTCCTCATCGCGAAAAAAACGGGTGGATGGCAGATGGTTTTATGGTGCAGGAAGCAGGAATGCTAAATTATAATAGCAGGAATATTTACAGCAAGTGGGTGAATGATATGGTAGATGCACAAGAACCAAATGGAAATGTCCCCGGAGTGGTACCCACGTCTTGGAATTGGGACTCAAATTGGGCTGGACCTATATGGGATGCTGCCATATTTATTGTTCCTGATTTATTGTATACGTATTATGGTGATACAAAACCCTATGCTGCTATTTATGAAACCTGCAAAAAATATTTGGTATTTCTTGATAGTTGTAGGGATAGCAAAGGCTTGCTGACCAAAGGTTTGGGAGATTGGTTGTACTATAAATCAATAACTCCGGTTGATTTTATGACATCTTGCTACTATTATGATGATTGTATAAAAATGGCTAAAATGTGTACCTTACTCAACAAAGGTGATGCTGATTATTATCTGACTAAAGCGGATAAGATGAAGAAGAATATAAATGACATTTTTTTTAACGTTGATAGTATTTCATATGCTAATAAGACCCAACTTTCTTTTGCACTCCCACTATATATGGGTATAGTTCCTAAAGAATATGAAAAAAGACTTGCGGAAAAATTGGCAAAAACCATTCGCGATAATGATTATAGTTTAGACTTCGGTTTTATTGGAAGTGCAGTCATTCCGCAAGTCCTGTCAGATTATGGCTATAATGATGTCATGTATCAACTCATCACAAAAACCACCTTACCATCATATGGTTATTGGATCGAAAAATGGAAAGCTACATCTTTGTTTGAGGCATGGGATATCACCAAAAATATTGGTGATGCATCATTGAATCATCCATCGATGGGAAGCGTTAGTGCCTGGATGATAAAATCGCTTGCAGGCATTAATATTGCAAATAATGCCGTTGCTTTCGAAAAAATTGTCATTAAACCTTCATTTATTGATGATCTGTCATTTGTGAAAGCTTCTCATAAGTCGGTCAACGGTTTGATTGCTTCTGAATGGCAGCGAAAAGGGGCTGTCATTGAGCTAAAAGTAATTATTCCTGCCAACAGCAAAGCTTTGATTGTATTACCTTATAAGGAAATTGAAGTTAACGGGGGAAAGCATACTTTTAAAATAAAAATATAGACTTCCGCTAAATAAGTCAAATCTTTCAATTTAGAGACAGCTATTGGTGTGTGATTTCGTTTAAAAAAACCAGCGATGGTGAGTAGAGAGTAAAAAGTGCGTCTATCGCCACAGCAGAATATATTTAGGGTCTAATGAATATTTCAAAATTGACTAATTTTAGAAATTTGGTGAGCAATGGATCCGTTCAAAAAACAAGCGATAGTGAATATGAACGGAGTGAAGTGCATGGCACCAAAGGCAATGAGCCTTTGACGGAGTGAACCGCTTGCGGATGGGTAGGAAAAGTGCGTCTATCGCCAAAGTAGAACATTAAAGTTAAACGATTGATAATTAAGGCGATAGAATAATGCATGACTGAACGATCCTGTAAGCTGAACGAAGTAAAGTACAAAGTACCAAAGGCATGTGCCTTTGACGTAGAGAACCGTGAAACGGATGGGTGGGCCATGACAATGCGAGAAGTGAAGGAACCCGAAAGGGGTGGGCAGGTCGGAAATGAACATTATGACACCTAGCTGATTTAAGTTTAAATCAGTGCCTTCATTTTTGAGTGATTTCGTATCACTCAAATGCAGCGAAGCCGCACCATTCAGTTACCTTTTTTTGAACTAGCGTTTTTTGGTTACTTTTTTTCTGGGTAAGCATTCCAAAGGAATATGTGAGAGCAAAAGATGCAAAATAGTAACTGCCGCCCGCATAGGGCAAGCCAAGATCACGTGCAAATGTTTTTACAAAAACGCACAAAAAACTGCTCTCTGGCAATCCTAAATAAATTTATATTAAATTGATAATCAATAATTTAATAAGAACCCAGCCGGCCCTATTTAGCTCATGAAAATGATATTCAAGGCGATAAAAAAATGCAGGTTTGAACGATCTTGAAAGGTCGGGCATAACAATTCGAGAAGGAAGGAATCCGATTAATAAATTATCGTGACAAAACATTAGAACTATTGACTCTTTTCGCTTTTTTCTGGGCTACCAAAGCCAGTTCAGTAGCTAAAAAGCAATGATGCTGATTCATAGCCGTTTCGGTGCGGTTTATAATATCATTAACGAATAATTCACCAAAAGGCAATGGTTCCTTATTGCAATCAATATATCGGGTTTCTTTTTGATTGACTAAGTATAGGTGGTTTCCACCTTTTTGGCCAGCAATATCTACGTATTTACGCAATTCTATGTAGCCATCGGTGCCCAAAATTGTCAACCGACCATCTCCCCAGGTATTGAGTCCATCCGGAGTAAACCAATCCACTCGCACATATCCAGTTCCCTGATCGCCTTTGATCATAGCATCTCCAAAATCTTCAAATTCAGGATATGATAGATTGTTTAGATTACCTACTTGTGATGCTACGATTTCGGCTTTTGTAGACCCTGTAAAATAAAGAAATTGATCCATCTGATGTGAACCTATGTCTGTGATGATCCCACCAAAATATTTCTTGTCAAAAAACCAGTAAGGCCTCGATTTTACATTCATGCGGTGTGGTCCCAGGCCGATAGTCTGAATAACTTTACCAATAGCTCCGTCTTTTATTAAACTTCCTGCTTTTACAGTCGCCTGATTTTCATGTCGTTCGCTGTACATGATCGAATAGATGCGTTGTGTTTCTTTCTGAACAGCTCGTATCTCTTTCAATTGTTTTAAGCTGATAGCGCCAGGTTTATCCGAAAGGTAGTCTTTGCCGTGCTGCATCACTTCTATCCCCAAAGGTGCACGCTCGACCGGGATACCAGAACTTAAAACAAGCTGAATAGACGTATCTTCAAGTATTTCTCTTTTGTCTTTTGCCAATTTTGCATAAGGATATTTTTTGGCAAAAGCGTCGATTAACTCTGGTTCCTTGGCATAAAAAGAAACCAATTGACCACCACCTCGAGTCACGGCATCTACCATACCATAGATATGGGCATGATTCATGTTGATGACAGAGAAATTTATTTTAGGTTTAACTTCCACTTGTGAAAAAGGTAGATTTTTCGGAAAAGTCGTCATCAGGGTCATTCCCGTCGCAGCTTTGGCGGTGTCTTTCAAAAAACTGCGTCTGTCAAATTGTTTACTTCCCATTTTTATTACATATTTTTAGCAAAAATCTTATCCGTACCATAAGGCGCTCTCTGACTTCTGCTTAGCATTTTATTTGCTTTTTCACTATTCATAAATTTTTCTCGTTTAGGATCCCAAATCAGTTTGCCGGGAATTTTCATAGCAATATGGCTTATGAGACAAACAGAACAAGCGCGATGGGCTTTTTCGACAGGTGAAATTACCGGTGTTTTATTCACTATCCCTTCCAACCAATTCAAATGATGCTCTTCACTGACTTGCAATTTTATTTCATTGTCCTGGATGACAGAAGACAGAATTTTTGGGTCACTGGCATCAAGAGCTTTAGCACTATTTGCTATTGAGACAGGATCAGAAGCAGAAGCTACATAGTTGCCGCGTGATACAAATATCCAACCTTCTGTACCTTCGTACCTGATACCATTTGTAAACCCTCCACTTGTGTACATCGATATACCATTAGCGTATTCAGCCTTTACCATAAAATCCCCATGCACATTCCAGAGTCCTGACTTCGGAAATTGAGCTACCGCTTCTACAGAAGTGGGTCCGGTAAGTTCGGTATCCATACCCCAGGCAGCAGAGTCAAAATGATGCTGACCCCAGCCAGTGATCATACCGGAGCCATATTGTTCGAGTCGCAACCAACCAGGTCTATCATATCCTTTTTGCGGATGTACACCTATTTCAGTGTATGGTGTCATGGGTACTGACCCTACCCACATATCATAGTTTAACCCTTTAGGCACTGGCATTGGTTCTGCTTTTGGACCTGATGGATCACCTGGTAGCCCTATTTTTACCGTGTGTATTTTTCCTATTCGACCGTTGCGGACCAATTCTGCAGCAATTCTAAATTGGGCAGACGACCGCTGTTGTGTGCCCATTTGGAAGACTACGCCAGTCTTTTTTACAATATTTGCAAGTTGTCTCCCTTCTGTCAAGGTCAACGATGTAGGTTTTTGTAAATAAATGTGCTTACCGGCTAAGGCTGCTTCCATGGCTGGTTGTGAATGCCAGTGATCAGGTGTGCTTATCAATACTGCATCGATATCTTTGTTGAGTAACATCTCCCGATAGTCATCATACATTTTTGTATCCATGTATTTATCGTTGCCTGTCTTTTTAGCATAAAAACCATCTATAAGTCTTTTACCATCTTCCATTCTATCGCGATCTACATCACATGCCGCTACTATCCTGGCAACATCATGTTTTAGTGTCTCAGCCAGATCGTGATCACGAGCTATACGTCCACAACCTATCTGACCAATGTTTATCTTATTGCTAGGAGCGTTTTTCCCAAAAACATAAGATGGGACGATCGTAGGTAAAACGATACCCATGGCAGTGGCCTTTACTGCTTTATCTATAAATGTTCTCCTCTTCATTTACTATTTTTATAAATTTCAAAATGTTCTGCTATTTTTGCTTGCATCACATCACCGGAATGTACGATGACACGATATTTAAGCTTTTTGGTTTCTCCTTTTTTTATTATCGTTTCTTGATCGTTTTCAGGCCAATACATAGGTGTCGGTGAAAAAAATCCATAATCACGTGTAAACCACGGAGCAGGGTACCACGCATTGGAAGGATGTTGTATGATGGCCATTCCTTCTGTTTTATTACCGCGTTTGCCATAAAAATCTATCCAGGGTGATTTCTTACCAAAGGTACCTTTTTCATTTTTTTCACCTTCGGCATTGATCATAGTACCACCATTGGTCACTGCAAGATCAGGGTCCATCCGACCACTAAAGAGAGAATGATTCGTTTTTAAGATAGAGACATCCATTAACATTTCCATCGTAATCTCAAAATCTATCTGATAATGATCTTTGGAAGGAGCTGTTATAGTAATTTTTCGAAGATCTTTTATAGGAGCATTGGCGTTTGGTCGTCTCCAAATACATTCATTTTCTATAATTACTTTTGTACTGTCTGAAGATAAGATATCTGCTCTCAAAGATATAATTTGCCCTCTATCCAAACCTTCTTGCCAATAATTGCCACCATTGACTCTATCACATCCAAAAAACAAAGAACTATGATGTGGGTAGTTACTATTTCTCATTGATGTGACACTCCCATTGGACGGGCCATTTACAGGAAAAAAAAATGGATATTTTTCCTCATTGGAGAAAATATAACTTGTGAATAGATTATTATTGATATTGACATCAATTTTGGATTGATATTTTGTAGCTGTTATTTTGTTCTGTGCAATCATATTGACTGCGGGAATCAATATAATTATCAAAAATATTGAACAGGATAAGTAATTTTGGTTGTGGTGTACTGAGTCTTTCATGTGATATTACATTGTACAACTTTAAGTTAAATCCAGCTCGACGCTGCTACAGATAAACTAAAATTCAAAATTGATTTAATCTCAAATGGCATCATTTTTTAAAAAAAATTGATTTCAAGTGTTGACCAACTTTCATTTGGTTACAAAATCTTTTGCAAACATAACTAATAATTAATATTAGTGCAATCTATTGCCATTTTAGTCAAAAAACATTTAAATTTGTTCTTTTACAAAATTATAGTAAACAGGATGATTAATGAGAAAGAGTATGTTCAAATTTTTATGTTGGAGTGAAAGTGAGAAAATGTCTTTAAACAGATAGTATGCATTCAATGATTCAGTGTATGAGATGGTTTGGTCACCATGATACCGTCTCACTGCCAGAAATAAAACAAGCAGGTTGCGAAGGAGTAGTAAGTGCCCTGCATCAATTTAAACCCGGTGAAATTTGGCCATATGAAGC
The DNA here is from genome assembly GCA_016713025.1 of Saprospiraceae bacterium. Lineage (NCBI taxonomy): Bacteria > Pseudomonadati > Bacteroidota > Saprospiria > Saprospirales > Saprospiraceae > Saprospiraceae bacterium. The sequence continues at coordinate 156,607 of JADJPZ010000003.1, forward strand.
CATTTCTAAATTCAAAAGATATATCGAAAGTTTTGGATTGAGTTGGGAAGTCGTCGAAAGTTTGCCTGTCCATGATCATATCAAACTCGGATATCCTGATAGAGATGTATTGATAGACCATTATATTGAGTCATTAAAAAATCTAAGCCGAGCGGGAGTATATATCGTCACATACAACTTTATGCCGCTCTTGGATTGGTTAAGGACGGATGTAGCATACAAAAGAGAGGACGGTACTGAAATATTATATTATAAAAAACTGGATTATCAGGCTTTTGATATCCATATACTAGAACGAGAAAATGCGAATAAGGACTATAGTGCCGAAGAATTGGACAGGATTGCCGATCATTATAACTCGCTGACAGAAGAATATAAAGAAAAATTAAAAAACAATTTTCTACTTGCATTGCCGGGAGACACTCAAAATTTTACCCTAGAGTATATCCGTGAAAAAACAAAGGAATACGGCAAAGTAAGCAAAGAAAAAATGAAGGAAAATCTTCTATACTTTCTAAATCGGATTTGTCCCGTAGCGGATCAATGCAATATGAAAATGGCTATCCATCCCGACGACCCACCTTTTTCTGTTTTTGGATTGCCTAGGATCGTAAGTACCGCAGATGATTGTAAATTTTTATTGGAAGGAGCAAATTATAACAGTAATGGCCTGTGTTTTTGTACAGGGTCATTTGGTGCCAGAGCAGACAATGACCTGGTAAATATGATCCAAGCATTTGGAAATAAAATACATTTTCTCCACTTGAGAAACACAAAAAGGCTTGAAAATGGTGATTTTTATGAAGCAAATCATTTAGAAGGGGACGCTAACTTTTACCAAATTGTAAAGGCAATATTAGACATAATACATCAGGAAAATCGCAGAATTCCTATGCGGCCGGACCATGGTGCAAAAATGCTCGATGACTTGAATAAAAAATGCTACCCGGGATATTCAGCTATCGGTAGGCTCAAAGGACTTGCTGAAATCAGAGGATTGGAATATGGACTTATAGCTTTGACAAACAAATAAATTGTCAATTATAAGTTATTTACAAAACAAGATGTTTTTTTTAATATTAAAAGATGATAGAAATTAAAAAAAGGCGAAAGTTTCTCAAAGAAAGTGGAGCAGTTTTGGCAGGCTTTATGATTGTACCGAGATTCGTACTAGGTGGAACCAAAATGGATGGTACGAAATATCTTGCACCGAGTGATAAAATAAATCTTGGTCTGATAGGTGGAGGAAAGCAAGGTAGAATTTTGTCTAGTTCTTTTTTAAAGACAAAAGAAATAAGATTTGCTGCACTCAGTGAAGTATATCAGGACAAAGTAAAGGTTACAATAGACCATATAAAAGGTTTGTATGAAAAAAATCCCGATTATGGTACATACGAAGAGATTAAAATCATGAATGATTATCGTCAAATGCTGGAAGATAAAAGCATAGATGCCGTAATCATAGCAACTCCGGATCACCAACATGCAGTAATGACTATCAATGCGGCTAAGTCGGGTAAAGATATTTTTGTAGAGAAACCACTTGCTAATACCGTCAGAGAAGGAAGAGCAATGGTAGAGGCAGTAAGACTTAATAAGAGAATTGCTCAGACAGGTAGTATGCAACGATCATGGAAAGAATTCAGGCAAGCTGCGAACATAATTAGAAATGGATATTTAGGCAATATCAAATCCGTAAAAGTTAATGTAGGCTTACCACCAAAAAAGTTTGATTTACCTGGATTAGAAATTCCAAAAGGTTTGGATTGGAAAGCTTGGTTAGGGCCAAATAGTTATTCTCCTTTTCATACGGAACTGGCACCTCCTATCACCAATGATATTTATCCTGCATGGCGTGATTATATGGAGTTTTGTAATGGCAGGTTTGCTGACTGGGGCGCTCACATGTTTGATATAGTGCAATGGTCACTAAATATGGATCATTCCGGGCCGACAAAAATCCATTACCCTGATGGTAAAGACTTTCAAAATTTGACTTTCGAATATACAAATGGAGTAACCATGGCTCATGAAAAATGGGAGTGGGAAAATGCCATTCATTTTATCGGTGATGAAGGCGAAATGAAGTTAAAAAGAGGCCAGATAGAATGCTCTAATCCTCTCATATTAACCAAAGATATGTCTCAAAGTGAAAAAAATGTAATTGAAAGTGTCAATCATTATTCTGATTTTCTTAATAGCATGCGTACCCGTAATAATCCAATTGCAGACGTAGAAATAGGACATAGAACATCTACAATTTGCAGCCTGGGCGTTATTGCTTATAATCTAAAAAAATCATTAGTTTGGGATCCGACAAAAGAAACAATAGTAAACAACAAAAAAGCAAAGAAGATGCTGACCAGGAAATTAAATAAAGAATACGGAGTAAAAATTTAAAAGAAAGGCTTTTGCTTAAACGACCTGATCAAGGGCCCAAGATCCTTGATGCTATTAATAAAAAAAATTTATACCGGATATTCGGTCATTGGCAGACTCAAAAAAATTGATAAAATCAGAGTATTGCAATATGGATTTATTTGTCAGTAAACAACTAATTCTACTTTGTCACCTTCAAAAATCAAAGTCAATTACACTTTCATCAAAATGTAATGGACCCGGTAAATGTATTGGTTATTTTGGGTCATAACTGTTGGGTTAACCCAACAGTTTCCAATCAACCAGAAAGTCCGGATAATTTAACAAAGTAGAACTAAATTATCAATTTTAAGTTATTAAACTTAAAGTAAATTTGATTGCTAAAATTTGGAATTTTAATTGACACATTTTCAATGAATTAAAATCAAATTTTTTCGCAATCAAATTTCTTTTAACAATAATTATTAAGTTAAAAATATCATCATGAAATCTTTACAAGTCCTATTTTTTTTTACTGTAAGTTTGTCTTCATTTGCCCAAAATAAGGAATGGCAAAACCTGTTTAATGGCAAAGACCTGACAGGCTGGAAGGTTCTCGGTGGAACAGCCACTTATAATGTTGAAAACGGAGTCATAGTAGGTACCACAGTTGCGGGTTCGCCCAATACATTTTTAGTGACAGAAAAAGAATATGGTGACTTTATACTGGAAGCGGAAGTGATGGTGGAAGCTGCAGAAGGCAACTCAGGTATCCAGACCAGAAGTCATTTTGACCCAACTGCATCCGGTGGAAAAGGAAAAGTTTATGGCCGTCAATGTGAACTGGATCCCAGTCATCGAAGGTGGACGGGTGGTATCTATGACGAAGGTCGCAGAGACTGGTTATACCCAATAGACCTAAATGCAACAGCAAAAAATGCATACAAAAAGGACGAATACAATCACTTGAAAATTGAATGTATCGGCAATGAAATGAAAACGTGGGTCAATGGAATTCCAGCTGCTCATTTGATTGATACCTTAGACCCAATAGGATTTATAGGCTTACAGGTACATTCTGTCAATAAACCCGAATTGGTAGGCAAAAAAGTATTTTTTAAAAATATCCGCATCAAAACCAAAGGCCTTAGACCGACACCGTTTGCAGAGAATGTTTACACTGTTAATCTTGTCCCAAATCAATTAAGTTCTGCTGAGAAAAAAAGCGGATGGAGATTGCTTTTTGACGGTAAGACAAACTCAGGATGGAGAAGTGCAAAAGGAAAATCATTTCCTGAAAAAGGCTGGGAAATAAAAGATGGTATATTGTCAGTATTGAGTAGTGACGGAAGCGAATCGACCAATGGTGGTGATATTGTTACAAATGAAAAATTTTCGGCATTCGACCTATCTTTTGATTTTAATTTTACACCTGGGGCAAATAGCGGAGTAAAATATTTTGTTACTCTGGCTGAAGAGACTAAGGGATCAAACATAGGTCTTGAGTACCAGATACTGGATGATGCCCTGCACGAAGACGCTAAAATGGGTCGAGATGGCAACAGAACGCTGGCTTCATTATACGATTTGATGAAGGCTGAAAAGAATCCCAGATTTACCAAACTGGCAAGTCAATGGAATAAAGGAAGAATCATAGTGTATCCCAATGACAAAGTAGAACATTATCTGAACGGTGTCAAAGTTTTGGAATACATCAGAGGTTCAAAAGAGTACAGAGATCTGGTAGCCATCAGTAAGTATGTCATCTGGAAAAATTTTGGGGAAGCCGCCCAAGGTCACATATTATTACAAGATCACGGAAACACAGTATCTTACAGAAGTATAAAAATTAAGGAGCTGAAATGGTAATCTGATCAGGATAAAATAAGTATTTAAATCATCTTTATTAAAAATCATAAAAATCATGTCCACATCAAGACGTCAGTTTGTCAAAGAGAGCGCTATGGTAGCCGCAGGTATCTATACTTCAGTGGGATTTAGTGCCAGTAGTTATAAAAATATCATAGGAGCCAATGACCGGGTTCGTTTAGGTGTTGTCGGTTTTTCTGACAGGTTTAAACATTCTTTGCTGCCATCTTTTATGCATCATCACCAGGAGTTGAATTTTGACATTGTTGCGGTAAGTGATATATGGAAATTGCGAAGAGAAGAAGGTGTCGCACACCTTAAGGATAAATTGGGTCATGATGTCAAAGAATGTGTAAATAATGATGAGTTGTATCGTCTCAAAGATATCGATGGAGTGATCATCAGTACGGCTGACTTTCAGCATGCTATTCACACGATTGAAGCCGTCAAGGCAGGAAAGGATGCCTATGTAGAAAAGCCATTTGCAGAGACCATGGAAGACAATAGAAATGCACTTAAAGCTGTCAAAGCCAGCAAACAAATCATTCAGGTCGGATCACAAAGAAGAAGTGGCGGAAATTATACTGCTGCGGCAGAATATATTCAGTCAGGCAAGTTTGGCCCCATCACCATGGTGGAACTGACATGGAATGTCAATCAGCCTGGAAGGTGGCGCAGACCTGATCTGGTCGCTAAATGCAGAGAGCAGGACACAGACTGGAAACGATTTCTCATCAATCGTCCTTTTGAAAAATGGGATCCAAGAAAATATCTGGAATACAGATTGTTTTGGCCTTATTCATCTGGCATGCCAGGTCAGTGGATGAGCCACCAGATAGATACCGTGCACTGGTTTAGTGGACTAAAGCACCCTCGCAGTGTGGTGGCTAATGGCGGTATTTATATGTGGAAAGATGGCCGGACCAATTGGGATACCACCACTGCAGTTTTTGACTATGGGCCTAAAAATGACAAAACTTCCGGATTTCAGGTCACCTTTGCATCACGCATGCACAATGGTAATGAAAATCCTGCAGAAATCTACTTTTCAAACGGAGGTGAATTGAATCTGATGACCAATATGGTATCACCTAATGGTGGACTGGGTGAAAGACATGCTTCTGCCATGGGTATGAAGCCCAACTTGCTTTCTGAAATGAAACTTGTGGAAAAGTCAGCCAAGGTCGTTGCGTCTGCCAATACAGGCTCAGATATCCTGACCAGCAATCACATGCGAAACTTTATGGAATGTATGCGTAGTCGTGAGAATACAAATGCTCCTGTGGAGGCTGGATATTATCATTCTATAGCAACTATCATGACAAATGCCGCTGTCAGAACAGGAAAAAAAGTGACATTTGACGAAAAGAAGCAGGAAGTGATGGCAGATGGCAAAGTCTTCCATTTATAAAATGTTTAATTCTTTTAGGTTCAACTTTGTTACTATCAAATTTTTTAACCGTAAACTAAATTTAAAATGAAAGAACAAGATACTTTTTCATTAAAAGACAAGGTGATTGTTGTGACAGGTGCAACCGGAGTATTAGGACATGCATTTATAAAAGCACTTTCATCAGCCGGTGCGAAAGTAGGAGTACTGGGAAGAAATGAAGTTGTAGCAAATGAAAGGGTAAAGGAAATCGAAAAAAATGGCGGTATGGCCATAGCTTTAATTGCAGACGTACAGGATGAATCATCATTGAAAGCTTGTTGCGAAAAAATCATCAAAGCATATGGAAAAATCGATGGGCTTGTCAATGCTGCAGGTGGAAATGTACCTGAGGCTGTATTGCAGCCCGCTGATGATCTTTTTTCAATGAATATAAATGGCATGAAAAAGGCAATGGATGTCAATTTATGGGGTACAGTATTGCCTACATTGATTTTCGGAAAGAAGATAGCTGAAAATGGCGGTGGCAGCATTGTCAACATTTCTTCAGTCAGTGTGCCCAGAACATTGACAAAAGTATTGGGGTACAGTATGGGGAAATCTGCGGTGGAGTCTTTCAATAAATGGTTTGCTGTAGAGTTGGCCAACAGATATGGTGATAAAATCAGAATGAATGCATTAGTTCCCGGATTTTTCCTGACAGAACAAAACCGAACACTGCTAACCAATGCTGATGGTACTTTTACCAGCCGTGGCGAATCAGTGATCAGACAGACTCCTTTCAAACGTTTTGGGATTCCGGATGAATTGGGTGGTGCATTGGTCTGGTTATTAAGCGATTCGTCAAGGTTTGTTACCGGCACAACAATAACCGTTGATGGCGGGTTTACAGCATTTAGCGGTGTTTAAAAAATATATATTGAAGATTACGTGGGCTTGCAGAAACCAGAGGTCTTGAATTAGGGATATTGAGAAGCATAGAATAAAGAAATAAGAAGTTTGGCTTCAACTACTCAGTTTGTGGAATAAGTTTTATGCATTATGCTTATTAATTCGCCATAAAATCAGGAGTCATCATCGCTTGTATCAATATTTTACATTTTTATATTGTAATGGCAACTTGCCGGATATAAGTTAAAATGCAAACGTTCCCGTAGATTTTGGATGGAATTGAGTAGTAAAAATTATTCTATTAATGGTGTGACATATATATTTGAAGTTTCAATTTTTCAGCATCTTAACTTTCAGAATTTTGATACTTCAATTTATTCAAAGAGTCAAATATAGTTTTTTAACTGTAATCATTATACTTAGCATTACTTTATCAGCTTTTGCTCAAAAAAAAGCGTCAAATAAAGGATATCAAAATCCCATCATACATGCTGACTACAGCGATCCTGATGTAGTAAGAGTCGGAAATGATTATTATATGACGGCATCGTCATTTAATCATGTTCCAGGCCTTCCTGTTTTGCATTCAAGAGATCTTGTAAACTGGACACTTAAAGGCTATGCATTAAAAAATCTGTATCCGGAAGAGCACTTTAAAAAAGTGAGGCATGGAGGTGGCGTCTGGGCACCAAGTATCAGATTTCATCAGGGTAAATTTTATATATATTACCCAGACCCTGATTTTGGCATTTACGTCATTACCGCTCAAAATATCAATGGACCATGGTCATATCCCATACTTGTTGAATCAGGAAAAGGATTGATAGATCCCTGCCCGCTTTGGGATGATGATGGAAAAGTGTATCTGATACATGCTTATGCTGGCAGCAGAGCGTCAATAAAATCTATATTAGTACTAAAAGAAATGAATAAACAAGGTACCAAAGTCACAGGTTATCCGGTCATGATTTTTGACGGACATGATACAGATCCTACAGTTGAAGGACCTAAAATTCATAAAAGAAACGGGTATTATTACATATTTGCACCAGCAGGTGGCGTTAGCACCGGTTGGCAGCTTGTTTTGCGATCAAAGCATATCTTTGGGCCTTATGAAAGAAAGATGGTCATGCATCAGGGAAAAACCTCTATAAACGGGCCTCACCAGGGTGCGTGGGTAGATACACCATCCGGAGAAAACTGGTTTTTTCATTTTCAGGACAAAGGAGCATATGGTCGTATCGTACATCTCCAACCGTTGAAATGGGTAAATGACTGGCCTGTCATAGGCGAAGATCTGGATGGTGACGGATGTGGTGAACCAATATATACCTATGAAGTTCCAAAATCGGATCGTTCCGAAAAAATAAACAATATTCAATGCAATGATGAATTCAACTCAACAAAAATAGGAAAGCAATGGCAATGGCAAGCTAATCCGGAACAATACTGGGCAATGGCTACATCAAATGGTTTTTACAGGATGTATTCAGTACTGGATACAGCACAGCTGACCGATGTTTGGAATTATCCCAATATTTTCGGGCAAAAGTTTCCTGCCGAAAAATTTTCTGCAACTTTGAATATTGCCTTTAAACCTAGATTTAATGGAGAAAAATTCGGTTTTGTAGTATTAGGAACTGATCTTGCCTATGTTTCACTTGTGAAAAAAGAAGATGGAATTTTTATTGAGTATATACACAGAACGAATGCTGAAAAAACATGTGAAGAACGAATTTTAGACGCTCATAAATTGTCATCTGGAAGTGTAATTGTTAAAGTCGATGTAAGTAGTGGAGGACGGTGTCAGTTCAGTTTCAGCGAGGATTCAGGACAAAATTTTAAAAATTTCAATCAGATATTTACAGCAAAACCCGGAAAATGGGTAGGAGCAAAAATCGGAATGTTTATGTCCAGAAATAATATCACAAACGATGCCGGTTTTACAGATATTGATTGGTTTAGAGTGGAAACAAGATAACATATTTTTGATCACATTTACAATTATTTAATACAGCCATTTCTTAAAAAGATTCAATATGAACAGAAGAAAATTTATTCAAAATTCAACCACAGTAATGACTGCATCTGTTCTTGCAACACATAGTATCGCTAACAATACACTTTTTACTTCTTCGGGAAAAAAGAAAGTAGCACTTATCGGTACCGGGGTAAGAGGCATCTCCATGTTTGGAAAAGGTATCATGCAAAATTATACCGATTATGTTGAGATTGTAGGTCTGTGTGATATCAATCCGGGTAGATTAAAAGTTGCAGCTGATCTCATTGGAGCCAATTGCCCGACATTTACAGATATGGAAGAACTCATCAGACAGCAGAAACCAGATACGCTTATTGTCACCACAACAGATGCTGCCCATCATGAAGTTATCATCAAAGGGCTTGAAATGGGATGTAATATTATCACAGAAAAACCTCTGACAATTGATGAAAAGAAAGCTCAGGCAATAATAGACGCTGAAAGAAAATCCGGAAAGAACGTGATCGTTACCTTCAATTACAGATATCCACCTTACAGAGCCAAAATCAAAGAATTATTGATGTCCGGTATTGTAGGCAAAATACAAGCTGTAGAATTTAACTATTATCTGGACCATCAGCATTTAGTACAGTATATGCAAAGATGGCATGGACAGACCAATAAAGGAGGATCATTATGGGTACATAAGTCTACCCATCATTTTGATATGGTAAACTGGTACATCAATTCAGAACCCGAACAAGTCTTTGCATTTGCATCCTTAGAAAGGTTTGGTAAAATGGGACCTTACCGTGGAAAAAATTGCAGAAATTGTGATCATACAGATAAATGCCCTTATTACTGGGATATCAACAAGGATGAAAGTTTAAAAAGGCTCTATGCAGACAATGAGAATCATGATGGGTACATCAGAGATAATTGTGTATTCAGGGAAAATATTGATATTTATGACAAACATAGTGCCATGGTAAAATATGCAAATGGAGTTCAACTTAGTTATGTACTTACAGGACATAGTGACAATGAAGGCTACTTCATGGCTTTTGATGGTACTGAAGGAAGGCTTGAAGTTCGGGTAGGCGGACATCCTCAGAAAGACTATAATGAGCTCATTTTCATCCCTGAATCGAGATTCACGGACAGGAAGGCAGAGATCATTAAAGCAGAGCATAAACCTGGCGGACATTGGGGAGGTGACCCGATCATGATGGATAAGTTGTTTAAAAATCCGGAATCAGTAGATACTCTAGGTCAGCAAGCGGGTGTAAGAGATGGAGTCATGTCTATTTTGATCGGAATTGCTGCAAGAAAAAGTTGTAAATCAGGAAAACTGGTACATATCAAAGATTTGACTGACTTAGTACCAAAATCAATAAGAAGTACATCCTGAATACAAGATCTGTTAAAAACAAAAATATCTTCTAAGTTCTGATTACAAGTTCATTTTTTAAACTGATCGTCTGGAATGGAATTTTTCGATTTTTTGCATTAAGAATACTGAATAATAGTTCCGCTGCCTTTACGCCCATTTCGAATGCTGGTTGTACTACTGTTGAAAGCGTTGGGTTTAATAAATTGGCAGTTTTCAGGTTGGTATATCCTACTATTGTTATGTCTTCAGGCATCCCATTTTTTTATTTTTTAGGACTTCAAGACAATTCAGTGCCAATCTGTCACTGCACACAAAAAAGCTATCTGGTTTTTGAAGTTTAATAAGTTCATCGATGGTATTAAATGCCTCTTTAGGCTCGAAACCACAATATTTAATTAGGTCTTCATTGATTTCAATTCCATTATCAGTGAGCGCCGCTTTATAACCTGACAATCTTTCCCTTGTAATAGACAACACTGGTGGGCTGGTAATATGAGCTATTCGCTGTTTTCCTTTTGATATAAGGTATTCAGTTGCCTTATATGCGCCTTCAAAATTGTCTGAGACCACTTTGTAAGCATTGTCTATTGGAGGAACCCTATCAAAAAATATAATCGGAAATCCATCATCCATGGCTTGGTGAAGATGCTCAAAATCGTTTGTGTTGCTCGATAAGGACATGATCAAACCATCGGCCTTTCTGGAAAGTACATGCTGCACATTGCTGATTTCTCTTTCGTATGATTCGTGGGATTGGAATGTGACTACATGATAACCGTGTGCATATGCAACAGAGTCTATGCCATTGATGACTTCCGAAAAAAAATAATTTGCAATTTCAGGTACAATAATGCCTATAGAATGAGACTTGTTTTCTTTAAGGCTCAAAGCAATAGGATTTGGAGAGTATTTTACTGATTTTGCGTAGTTTAGTATTTTTGTTTTAGTCTCTTCATTTATTTCATAGCTATCACGCAATGCTCTGGAAACCGTAGAGGTTGAAGTGCCCAATGCTTTAGCTATATCCTTGATAGTGACTTGTGACATGTTGGATCTTGATAGAATATTAGACGTGAATAAAATGTAAATATATTTATTTCATTTGATTTATACAATGTTTGATTTAGCTTATTTGCTGATAATATCTTTGACTGATACTTTCGGCAACGTTCCCGACATCGTTTGCGTAAAAATAATCACCTTGGTTTATAAGTCATTCACTAAATAGTTATAATTTTATCGTACTAAAATTTTGAATCGTTCATTAAAAATCAGCAACTTTTATTTAATACAAAGAAAATAAAAAGTGTACATCCTTTTCAATGAATGGGTTGAAATATTTAAAGAATTTTAATTTATTTTGAATTAGTTTATTATGAGATCATTAGCCACAAGTTTGTTTTTTTTCGTATTTTTAAATATTACATTTGGGCAAAACCAGATTACGGTTTCAGGAAATGTAATTGACCAGGCCAGTAATCAACCGGTCATAGGATGTAATATTTTGGTAGAAGGTACCGGAACCGGCACAATTACAGACATCGACGGTGCATATTCACTCAAAGTGGACCCTGGCGCCACGCTCACATTTTCATATACAGGGTATAAATCACAATCTATCCAGGTATCAGGAAAAACGATCATTAATGTGTCTTTGGAAGTTGATTTTGTTACATTGGATGAAGTGGTTGTCATTGGATATCAAACGGTCAACAGGAGGGACGTAACAGGCTCAGTATCATCCATCAATTCATCACAGATAAGGGATATACCGCTTACCAATGCAGCAGAGGCGATCACCGGTCGGCTCGCAGGTGTTCAACTGGTTACATCAGAAGGTGCTCCAGGTGCTGACATCCTGGTCAGGGTAAGAGGGGGTAGTTCGATTACTCAGGATAACACACCGATATATGTTGTGGATGGAATACAGGTCGAGGACGCATTAAGATTTTTATCCCCTCAGGATATAGAAAGCATTGACGTTTTAAAAGATGCTTCGGCCACTGCCATATATGGGGCAAGAGGGGCAAACGGAGTAGTCATTATCACTACAAAATCAGGTAAAGGTGGGAGAACGTCCGTGAGCTACAATGGTGCCTTTGGACACAGAAAGATATTTAAGACACTGGATGTATTGAATCCATATGATTTCGTTCGTTGGCAATATGAACGAACACGAGGATCTATTGCCGACTCCTCAAGTTTTGCAAATCAATATGGAACATGGGCTGATTTAAACAAGTATAATAATGTAAATGAAATAAATTGGCAGGAAGAAGTTTTTGGCAGGAATGCTCCGTACCAGAATCACAATTTTAGTATAAACGGTGGTAGCCAAAATACTAATTATAACCTGAGTTTAACCTATAACAAAGAAGACGGAGTGCAGCTTGCATCATCCTTCGATAGGAAATTAATCACTTTCAAGCTCGACCATAAAGCTAATGACAAATTCAAAACAGGCTTTAACTTTAGGGTGATGCAGCAAACTATAGATGGTGCCGGCACTACAGAAAGCGGAACCAGAACCACAAACAGGTTGCGGCATTCTGTACAATACAGACCATTTAATCAGAATGAAAATCTGCCATTGGATTATTTTGATAATGAACTTTTTATTTCTTCCAATCAACTGATCAATCCTATCCAAATAATAGATGCAGAATACAGACAAGGACGAACCACAAACTTTAATACCAGTGGGTATTTACAATACAATTTTACCAAACAACTGAGTTTTAAGACTACGGTGGGTTATGATAATAATGCCCAGGTAACGGATTTTTTCTTCAGTAAGATTACATCAAGAGCGCGTAATTTTTCAACTTTGCCAGTAGCACAGGTTAATACATTTGGCAGCGGTACGATCAATAATTCAAATGTGCTGCAATACAATAATACCTTCAATAAAAAACATGATTTTAACGCGTTGATTGGCCATGAAATTTTCCAGAGAGATGTACAGTCATCGATCATCGAGACAAGATATCTGCCATCAGATATTACCGCAGACAAAGCCCTTGCCAATCTTGGGCTTGGCGCACCTCCTACAGGGGCTACTCAAGCGAGACCTATCACAAATAACCTCCCGTCAAATCGTTTGGTTTCATTTTTTGGAAGGGCCAGTTATACTTTTGACAATAAATATATCGCAACTTTTTCGCTTAGATCTGACAGGTCTTCCAAGTTTAATTATGAAAATGGATCCTTATTGTTTCCTTCAGGATCTGTGGCATGGAGGTTTTCAAATGAAAAATTTGCTGAAAACCTTAAATGGCTGAGTGATGGAAAAGTCAGAATTGGTTATGGTACAGCGGGCAACAACAGAATTGAAGACCTCCTGTTCAGACAATTGTACAATGCCAATGGAGAATATTCTTTAAACAGTGTTGTTCAACCTGGTTTTTCGCCGATTTCTCTGGCCAATGAAAATCTTAAATGGGAGAAAAACATTTCTCAAAACATAGGTTTAGACCTCGGATTTCTGGGTAACAGGATACAAGTGACTCTGGATGCTTATAAGAATAAAGGACAGGATCTGTTACTTGCTGTAGCCATACCTCCTACCACGGGTTATGCTTCTCAAATACAGAATCTTGGAACCACATCCAATAGTGGTTTAGAAATGCAGATCAACGCCAATATCATCCAGAAAAAGGACTTTAAATGGTCATCAAATTTTAATATTTCTACCAACACAAATGAAATGTTAAGTTTAGGACCTATCACCCAGCAAACCCGTAATTCCGGCTGGCAGGGATCAGATGGCACCGATGATTATTTAGTCAAAGTAGGGGATCCGGTGGGACAAATGTATGGCTTCGTGACTGATGGTTTTTACAAAATAGAAGATTTTACTTACAATGCAGCGACAGGAGTGTACACCATAAAACCCGGTATCGCAGTTAATGCTGTATATGGTACCCCTGCTCCCGGAATGCTCAAGTGGAAAGATCTGGATGGGGATGGCGTCATCACCGCTGATAAAGACAGAACTATATTAGGAAATGCTAATCCGGATTTCCTGGGTGGCTGGAATAATCAGGTGCAGTATAAAAATATTGACTTAAGCATATTTGTCAATTGGGTCGTCGGTAATGATATCTATAATGCAAACAAGATAGAAATGACCGATGGATCCTTTACCAATTTGAATATGCTGAATATTATGAAAAACAGATGGACAAATATAAATAATAATGGACAAGTTGTAACTAACCCTGAAGAGCTCGCAGCGCTTAATGTCAATGCTCAAATTTGGTCACCTGTTAGGGTGCAAAGATATTGGCTGCATTCTTGGGCAGTAGAAGATGGATCATTTCTTCGTATCAATAATCTTACACTTGGGTACACGTTTCCTAAATCTTTGCTAAGTAAAATCAGAGTTGCAAATCTCAGAATTTATGGCACCGTCAATAATCTGGCTACATTTACCAAATATACAGGATATGATCCAGATGTTAATACAAGAAGAAGTGACCCTTTGACTCAAGGTGTTGACTTTGCAGGTTATCCTCGCGCCAGAACATGGGTTACCGGTATAAATTTGAATTTTTAATTAAATGATCCGATCATTAAAAAACAAAAAATAAATTAAGGAATGAAAACAATAAAATATGTATATCGATTTTTCTTAATGACCAGTGTAATATTACTTGCTGGTTGTCGTGACTACCTTGAAGTGGAACCCCAATCACAGGTTTCCATAAGTGAAGCTTTTTCAAGCGTGGCGGATGCAAGAACATCACTTATCGGAGCTTATGATGAGTTTATGGGAGATAATGGGTATGGTATCAGAATAAATTTATATTATCCGTATGATAGTGATGAAATGATTGTCACAGGCAATATAGACAATGGCAGAAGGGGTATAGGAAGATACCAACTACTTCTTACTAACGCAGAGTTACGAAACCCCTTTTTACAATTGTACAGAGGTGTCGAAAAATCCAATTTGTGTATTGAGCAGATTCCAGTGATGAGCCTGTATACCAGTGGAAGCGATGCAGATAAAAAGGAACTCAGACGAATGCATGGAGAAGCATTGGTGCTCAGAGCTCAATATTTATTCGAACTTATCCGCAACTGGGGTGATGTTCCGGCATCATTTGAACCAGCATATAAGACCACCGACTTATTTATCCCTCAGACTGATCGGGATCAAACTTATGATAGATTGCTCAACGATTTGAAGACAGCTATTGAACTGTTGCCATGGAGGACAGAGGTGACAAGAGACGAAAGAATCACAAAAGGTGCCGCCAAGGCATTAAGAGCCAAGATTGCTCTTTTCAGAGGTGGATTTTCTCTGAGGGCAAACGGTAAGATGGAAAGAGGTGCTAATCATACACAATATTACCAGATAGCTAAAGAAGAATGCGAAGGACTAATGGCCAACAGAAGTCAACATACACTAAACCCAAAATATGAAGATATTTGGAAAAAACATTGAAGTTCCTTCCAGAGGGACCCGTGTGGTGAAATCGTTTTTGAAGTCGGAGCCGGTGGTTCCCATAGTAATTCAGATAGCAGAATGGCCAATTATAATGGGCCAAGATGTGATCCGGCTTCGAGGGTTGGAACTGGCGGTGGAGGTCTTCAGGTACTTCCGAATTATTTTTATAGTTTTGACTCAACGGATGTCAGACGTGATGTAAGTGTCACCCTGTATGCTATACCTGCCAATAATATCAAAACAACGAGGAGACTTGGTGAGTTGACTGATGGTAAATTCAGAAAAGACTGGAGAAATCCTTTACTGCCGGGTACCGCTTTGAATGTCGGATATAACTGGCCATTGATAAGATTTTCTGATGTTTTGCTCATGTTTGCAGAAGCTGAAAATGAGCTAAATGGACCTACGGCTGCAGCTATAAGTGCTTTTGAAGAAGTAAGGAAAAGATCATTGACAAATACAGGTACAACTCCGACTACAAAACAGGCATTCTTTGACGCCATTGTGAAAGAAAGATTATTGGAATTTGGTGGAGAGGGTATAAGAAAATACGATCTTATCAGATGGAATCTCCTGGAGGCTAAAATCAAAGAAACAAGATCTGTGATAGAACAAATGCGAAATGGTACCGGACCATTTACTTTTTTACCCAGGTATATGTTTTGGTCAAACAATGGGGAAGAAATCAGGTGGCATAACTCATTTTATCTTCCGACTAGTCTCACTACTGCACCTACCGGGCAGTTCAGATTGGACTGGAGGCAACACCTTACAACCAATCTCATAGATGGTATGACATTAGATAAAGGCATAGCCAGTTTTTTTGTGACCGGAAAAAGTGAACTATTTCCATATCCCCAAACGGTAATTGAT
Organism: Saprospiraceae bacterium; assembly: GCA_016713025.1. Lineage (NCBI taxonomy): Bacteria > Pseudomonadati > Bacteroidota > Saprospiria > Saprospirales > Saprospiraceae > Saprospiraceae bacterium. The sequence goes on from JADJPZ010000003.1 coordinate 172,817, forward strand.
TCATATCAGGGGAAATTGAAACAAAATCCCGGTTATTAAAAAATGACTTTGAGTAAATATAAATGGACCTTTCTTATTGTTTTTGTCTTTGGCATTATAACTCCATGCCGAACATCAACGGTCATAGTTTCAAAAGACGGGAAAGGCCATTTTACTTCTATTCAGGCTGCAATTGATGGCATTCCATCTGAGAGTAATTCACGCCACACTATTCTGATAAGAAGTGGAGTGTATAATGAAAAGGTGTTTATTTCAAAAAACAACATCCATCTGAAAGGTGAAAAGAAACCGTTTTTTGGCAAATCCTGGTCAAATTACCAAAACATTATAAATGGAGAGAACCAAGGAAAAGACGGTGTAATTATCATTTTTAGTCAGGCAAGGGATATACACCGATGCACCTATAATGACGATTGGGGTGCCGCAGTCATGAATGTCAAAGCAACAGACATTACCCTGGAAAACCTTACCGTTGTAAATGATTATGGGTTTCAGACCATAGAAAACAGGTATATTCCCTGCAATGATGGTACAATAAAGGAAGTGCGGCATGACGGCCATCAGTTCGCATTAAGGTGCATGCCCAATACTCAAAGATTTGAAGCCATCCATTGCAATTTTTACAGTAAAGGAGGAGATACTGTTAGTCCCTGGGATGTTGAAAACGGTACATTTTACTTTAAAAAATGTACTATGGAAGGTGGAGTTGATATGTATTGTCCCCGTGGATGGGCATATGCAGAAGATTGTCATTTTGTTTGCCATAATCTAAATGCTGCAATATGGCATGATGGCACCATGTATGAATCATCAAAAAGTGTATTCAAAAATTGTTCCTTTGAAGGTGATCCCGGATACAAATTGGGCCGATATCACAGACCCGCACAAATATTTTTAATAGGTTGCAGTTTTTCAAAGGAGATGGCCGATGCCGATATATATCAGATAAACAAAGACAGCATTCTGCAATGGGGCAAAAGGGTTTACTATTTTGATTGTAAAAGAGAAGGGGGAGATTATGCATGGCATAAAGACAATATAGACAGAAGAAATGCGCGAAAAATCAACAGGCATTGGACATTGGCTGAAAGATGGGATAAGTTTGTAATGCCCACAATATCTGTCGATTATAAAATGCCAGAAGCGTCAAATGCCATAGATTCCATTGCTGAACGTGTATTGTTTGTGCAGCGGCAAAATGGAGGTTGGCCTAAAACCCTGGACGGAAAAACACAACCGGTGCCTTATACCAAGGTATGGTCCGAAGAATTTATATCGTATGTATTCAAAAATAATAAACCCCAAGACGCCACTATAGATAATGGTGCTACAACAAGAGAGATAAACATCCTTGCTGCTGCTTATTTGAAAACAAAAAATAATAAGTATAGAGCAAGTGCTGAAAAAGGCCTTCGATATCTGCTGAAGATGCAGTATGGTAACGGAGGATTCCCTCAGTTTTTTCCGGATACTTCCGGCTACCATAAACATATCACTTATAATGATAATGCCATGGTAAATGTGCTGGAACTTTTCAAAAAAATAGAGGACAAAAAAGCACCATTTGAAGAAGTAGGACAAACTCTCTCAGAAGAAATAAGTATAGCTCTACAAAAAGGGATAGATTGCATTTTAAAAACTCAGGTAAAAACAGAAAATAAGAGGACTATTTGGGGAGCACAGCATGACAAGGATGATTTGAAACCCGCAAAAGCAAGAGTTTATGAACATCCGTCCTATGCTGTAAGCGAAAGCGCATCAATCATCAATTTTTTGATGACAATAAAAAATCCTGACTCACTGGTTCGAGCATCGATCATAGAAGGAGTTACTTTTTTGGATAAAATCAAAATTGAGAATAAATCTATCAAACCAATATTGAATGACCCCAAAGACTACGAGCTGATTAATGATGAAAAAGCTGGTCCATTGTGGGCAAGATTTTATGACATCACTACCTTGAAGCCAATTTTTAGTGGCAGGGATGGTATTATAAAATATGATGTATCTGAGATAGAAAGAGAGCGTCGTTCAAATTACAAATGGCACGGAGACTGGTGTATTGAAACCTTCACAAAATATGAGAAATGGGTCTCAAAATGGGTGAAACCATCTTCTGCAGGTTTAACTATGAAAAGAGATACCAGCTATAACCTTAATGCAGCATATAAGGAGGTATCGTCAAAAAATAAGAATATCAAAATGGCAGTCAGCAGCCATCAAAAATTTATCCTGAAATCGAATGTGGTCTACAAAGACCGTGATGGAATAACATTAAGAAATGATATTTATATCCCTTCACCTAATAAAAAAATCAATGGTCAGGCTATTATAATGATTCATGGAGGTGGCTGGAGAAGCGGTGACAAAAACATGCATGCTGATCTTTGTAAATCCTTAGCCGGTCTTGGTTACATTTGTTTTGTGCCAGAATACAGATTATCCACACATGCTTTGTACCCGGCTGCAGTGCAGGATTTGACCTGGTATGTTTCATGGGTAAAAACAAAAATTAAAGAAATATATCAGGGACCAGCAGACATTGCCATTATGGGATTTTCAGCCGGGGCACAGCTGGCATCACTCATAACGCAAAAACCTCAAATCGACAAATTCTACGAAAGCCCCGGTTCTCTTAATGATCTTAGCAGCATCAATGCCTTAATCAACCTGGACGGAATAATGGCATTTATCCATAAGGAGTCAGGAGAGGGAGATGATTCGAAAAAAAAATCTGCAGCAACACTATGGTTTGGATATGATCGCCTGCAAAATCCTGCTGTATGGAAAGAAGCATCTCCTTTGACCTATGCCGGAAAAGATTCTCCTCCTACACTTTTTATCAACAGTTCGGTAGATCGGATGCATGCAGGCAGAAAAGATTATACCGACACTCTTGATAAATATGGTATATACCATGAGATTTACGAAATAGGTGATGCCCCTCACTCATTTGTATTTTTCAATCCATGGTTTGAAAAAACGGTATCTTATATCCATCGTTTTTTGGTGAAAGTTGGTCAGGATTAACTTTTTTCAAAAGGCTTATTCATTCTATACAAGAAATTTCTATAATTGAACCTTGCTTTTATCTGTAGATTAATTTTATATAGTTATACGGAAAAATAACGCAAATATCATAATCTTCATCCGATTATTCGGCAACGTTCCCGATAACGATTGCGTAAATAAATAGCTCATTTTATTGCATTTATGTATTAGAAAGTGGCAACTTAGCAGGGAAATTAAATCATTTTTGAAAGGATAAAGCTTTTTCAGGCTTCATTTGATCCGAATGGTTTATTAATCAGGCTTAAATTAAAATCATTAAAAACATGAAATCATTATTAACCACATTTTTATTCATTTCATTCCAATTTGTTGTCTTTGGGCAAAAAGGTATCATGGTCAATGGAACAGTTAAAGATCAAAAGACTAATGAACCGGTTATCGGTTGCAGTATTGCATTAAAAAACTCTACTGAAGGTACCATTACAGATGTTGATGGAGCGTTTTCCTTTCAGGCTTCTGCCGACGGAATACTTGTTTTTTCATACATAGGTTATGTTACGCAGGAAATTCCGATTGGCGGGAGAACCCAGATAGATGTCATCCTTGAAAATGACGCTATCACCATTGATGAAGTTGTAGTCATCGGCTATGGGGCAGTAAAAAAGAGCAATGTAACAGGATCAATTGTTTCTGTCAAACCTGCTGAACTTAAAACTGTTCCAACTACCAATGTGATGGAATCACTTCAAGGAAAGTTACCCGGAGTAGACATCACAAGATCGAGCGGAGCTGCAGGTGCAGGAGTCAATGTTCTTGTAAGAGGTAACCGATCACTCACGGCATCAAACTCACCACTTTTTATCGTCGATGGTATTCAGTACAGTAACATTCAGGACATCAACCCCAATGATATTGAAGCCATGGAAGTACTCAAAGATGCCGCATCTACCGCTATTTATGGTTCAAGAGGAGCAAACGGGGTTATCATCATCACTACAAAAAAAGGAAAAGCCGGTAAAACTAACATTTCATTTAACGCTTACAGTGGTGTTTCTCAACTCACAGGATATCCGAGAGTGATGGGGCCGGAAGAATATAAACAATTCAGACGTGAGGCCAACAGAACAACAGGGAACTGGACATCAACAGCAGATGATACAAAAATATTTGGCAACTTACTGAATAATAAAGGCACTTACTGGCCGGACATATTTCTACAGGATGGAAAGCAAAGCGACTACCAGCTAGGGATATCCACCGGTACTGAAAATACCAATGTTTATGTTTCATTAGGCCTGTTTAATGAAGCCGGTTTGTTTGAAAAAGACAAATTGAGCAGATATAGTTTAAGGGCCAACATTGATCATAAGATTTCTAAAGTATTTAATATTGGTACCCAAAATCAAATAACTTACTACGACCAGGATTTTAGAAATGACCCATTAGGTACAGCCAATAAACTGGTACCACTTGAAGAACCTTATGATGCTCAGGGAAATCTTATTTTACTGATCAATAACGGCAGAAATGTCAATCCATTATCAGACGTTCTTGAAAATAATTGGGAAAACAATACCCGTACAAGCAGATTATTTACGTCAGCTTATCTGGGAGTTAATTTTATGGAAAACCTGACATTTAAAACAAATTTAGGTATTAATCTTACCTCATCAAGAGAAGGACTTTACGCAGGGTCTCAAACCAATTTCAGAAACGGAGCACAACCTTTGGCAAGATATATTGCAGGTAATTCGACTGGTCTGAACCTTGAAAACATTTTAAATTATAATTTCAGTATCAATAAACATAGTTTTGTGCTTACTGGTGTTCATTCAGTTCTCACCAATCATTTTGAATCATCCACTGCTGAAGGAACAAACCAGTTGATCAGCAGTCAATTGTATTATGGCCTTGCCAATGCCAATTCACAAGTATCTATAGGTGCCGCACTTAAAGAAAGTGCATTGATTTCTTACACCGGACGACTCATTTACAATTACAATGATAAATATCTGATGACACTTACTGCCAGGTCTGACGGGGCATCACAGTTGAGCGAAGGAAACAAGTGGGCATTTTTCCCATCTGCATCTTTTGCCTGGAGAGTGTCTCAGGAAGACTTTCTGAAAGATAACAGTGCTATTTCAGACTTGAAACTGAGAGCCAGCTATGGTATTGCTGGTAATTCTGCCGTGGAGCCTTACTCCACACAAAGTGTTTTGAACAGAGTACCGTTTGCATGGGACGAAGCGGCAGCAATAGGATATACTTTTGCTCCTCAAATTGGAAATACTAACCTTAGGTGGGAAACGTCAGCAACTGCCAATTTTGGGGTTGATTTTGGTTTATTAAATAACCGGATCACGGGTACTCTCGATTTATTTCAGACCAGGACAAAAGATCTCTTACTCCAAAGATTGCTTCCGTTAAGTTCCGGAGCTGTGTCAACAATCGAAAATGTGGGTGAAACAGAAAACAAGGGCATAGAACTTGGAATCAACGCCATTGCAGTGGACAACAAAACATTTAAATGGAATGTAGGGTTGAATTGGTTTAAGGTGAATGAAAAAATTTTAAAATTGGCTACAGAGTCCAATGACGTCGCAAATGGATGGTTCATCGGTCAGACTACTCAATCTTTCTTTGATTATGAAAAGATAGGTATCTGGCAAACCGGTGAAGCAGAAGCTGCAAAAGCTTTCAATCAGGTGCCTGGAGATATAAAAGTGAGGGATGTTAACGGCGATGGAAAAATTGATGCTACTAATGACAGGGTAATTTTGGGTAGCGGCAGGCCTTCATGGATCGGCAACCTCAATAATGACTTTAAATTTATGAATTTTGACTTGAATATTCAGCTATTTGCAAGATGGGGACAACTGCTCAGATATGCTTTTACTGGAGTGTATGATCCACAAGCCAATGAAAACAGCTTAATTCATAATTATTGGACACCAGAAAACGCATCTAACGATTTTCCAAGGCCAAACGCAAGTAAATCGCAAAGTGCTACCCTTTATTATTCTTCTTTGTTTTATAAGGATGGTTCTTTTTTAAAGCTGAGAGGTATCACATTAGGGTACACATTGCCTAAATCAGTGGTGAATAAGATTCATGTAAGTAATTTACGAGTTTATGTATCTGGTCGAAACCTGTGGACATATTCTAAAATAGAAGATTATGATCCTGAAAGAGGTGGTAATTTCACCAACCCAATGACAAAACTTTTTGTAGGTGGTGTCAACATTGATTTTTGATAATTTTTTATAAAATTTAATAAATAAAGAAAAATGAAAAAGTTAAATATATATTTTCTTGCTTTGGCAATGTTGGGTACAATAGGTTGTTCTGACCTTCTGGAAGAAGAAAACAGAGCTGGCCTTACGGGGGAGACAGTGTATACCAGCCCGGCAGGATTTGAATCTCTGGTAAATGCAGCATATTCGTTTACCAGAGCTTGGTATGGCAAAGAAGAAGGCTATAATCTCATGGAAATGGGCACAGATCTATGGTTGCCTGGTGTGGACAACAGAAGAGTGGACTTGATGCTTTATAATAACCTACAAGGATCTGAAGCAGGATTAGCTGCTACTGAGACATTTATCGAAAGGTTATGGCAAAGATCATATCAGGCTATTGGTTTATGTAATACAGGCATTGCAGGAGTTAAAAATTCTGGCCTCTCTGCGGCACTTCAAACAACACGCGAAGCAGAGTTGAAATTTTTACGAGCTTTTTATTATTTTATTCTTACAGAACAATGGGGTGATGTACACTTCATCACAGAACCATCAACAACTGCTCAAACAACAGCCAATAAAACATCAAGGGCAAAAATTTATGAATTGATACTTTCCGATTTGGATTTTGCAGTAACAAATTTACCAGCTACTACCACACAATATGGTCGTGCTACAAAACCTGCGGCAGAAGCCATGTTAGCCAAAGTACAATTGACTCTGGGCAATAATCAGGCAGCTTCTACTCTAGCCCAAAAGGTTATTTCCGGATACAGCTTCAAGTTAGTCACAGGATACAATACACTTTGGTCTATGACAAATCTAAAAAATACCGAAGTCATCTGGGCATGCAATTATACAGCAGACCTCACACTTTCCGACCTGGTAAATCCTGTAACAAATCCTGATGGACACCCAAGAGGCGGGCATAATGGTCACTTACACTTTGGTATGGCTTATGAAAGGACTGCCGTAGGTTCTATTGGCATGCAAAGAGATGTTGCCAATGGACGCCCTTTCGTAAGATATATGCCTTCAAAATTTTTATTGAATTTATACAATGAAAATGATGATGCGAGATATAATGGTACATTCAAAACAGTATGGTTATGCAACAGGGCCGGATCATACAAGAAAAAAGTCGGAACTACAGATGTAGATATAACCCTCAAAGTAGGAGATACAGCAATCGTAGCTACCAAATATGAAATCAGTGATGATATAGACAGAACCAGAAAATACCTGATCATTGACGAATCTAAAATGTATAAAGCAGACGGCACAGCAAATGGAAATGCGATGTTTGTAGCTCTTCAAAAATTTGATGATCCTACCAGACCTACATTTAATGAAGCACAGAGCGGCCGTGATGCTTTTATTTTAAGATTAGCAGATATTTACCTGATTGCAGCTGAAGCAGAATTGAATCTGGGAAATAAAGCCAAAGCTGCTGAATTGATCAATGTAGTCAGAACCAGGGCTGCTATGCCAGGAAGAACAGCCAATATGCAAATTACGGCTAATGATGTTACCATTGATTTTATCCTGGACGAAAGAGCAAGAGAACTTGCCGGAGAACAATGGAGATGGTTTGATCTTAAAAGAACAGGAAAACTGATCGATAGAGTAAAAAGGTTCAACCCAATGGCTGCTCCATTTATTCTGGATTTCCACACTGTCAGGCCTATACCTCAAAAACAGATTGATGCAGTTACCAACAAATCTGAATTTGTTCAGAATCCCGGATATAAATAAAACTTGTCTTTTAAATAATGAGTTAATGATTTGTCCTCCGTCCTGCTTTGATGATTTTTCATGGACGGAGGATTTTTAGAAATATTCCTCAGATTTATGAAATAAATCGGTTTCTTTTTACCTTTAGGAAATTCAAATTTAAAGTGCAATGAAATTTTTTTCCATATTAGTGGCTTTCGGATTGGCTCCTTTTTTAGTTACCCAATCTACTCAAAAGGTTTTTCTCATTGGTGATTCAACCATGGCCAATAAAAAAAGTTCCGATGCCCCTGAAACCGGATGGGGACAGGTTTTTGGAGAATTTTTTAATGCAGGCATAGAAATCCACAATCATGCTGTGAATGGCAGATCAACGAAAAGTTTCAGGGATAAGGGACATTGGAACGAAGTATTGTCAAAACTTAGCAAAGACGATTATGTGATCATACAGTTTGGCCATAATGATGCAAAAAAAGATGACCCGGAACGATTTGCAGAAGCTAAAACCGATTATAAATCCAATTTAATTGCTTATATTTCAGAAATCAAGGCTAAAGGAGCAATTCCAGTATTAGCAACACCGGTATTCAGAAGAAAATTTGATGAAAAAGGTACTTTGATTGATGGTCACGGAGATTATCCGGCAGTTGTCAGGGATATTGCAAAATCGCAAAATCTAGACCTGCTGGATATGCATCGTGCCACAGAAAAGATGTTTAAAGATCATGGCCCGGAGCTCTCAAAACATATCGTCATGCACTATCCCGGTGGAGTTTTTATAAAATTTCCAAATGGTGTGAAAGATGACACTCACTTTTCACCTTATGGTGCTAAATTGGTTGCAGCATCTGCCTGCAGACTATTGATGGAACAAAAACACCCATTGAGAAATTTTCTTAAAAAATCTGTATTTCCTTCTAAATTGCTGTACGAATTGCCACAAGTAATAAATACTACTTTTCGGAAAGATACTTTTGATATCACAAGATACGGAGCAAAATCAGGTATTGGTCATTTAAATACATCTTCTATTCAGGTAGCTATTGATAATGCATTCAATGCCGAAGGCGGAGTAGTGCTGATACCTTCAGGACTTTGGGTGACAGGTCCGATAGTATTAAAAAGTAATGTAAATCTTCATCTATCGCATGGTGCCTTGCTCCAGTTTTCAGAAGACAGAATGCAATACCCTATTATCGAAACCACATGGGAGGGTCAGGTGGCTTACAGGTGCCAGGCGCCAGTTTCAGCTAGAAATCAATCCAATATAGGCTTAACCGGCGCAGGAACCATCGATGGAGCTGGCCATGTCTGGAAATCTGTAAAAAGGTCAAAACTCACTGAAAGTCAATGGAAAAGCCTGATTAAAACCGGTGTGAATGATGGTAATACATGGTATCCGACTGCCGCATCAAAAATCGGCCACGAATCTGATTGGGCCAAAAAGATTACGGCCGGCAAAACCTTTCAGGATTACGAATCCGTAAGAGACTTCTTACGGCCTAATATGGTAAGTTTTATCAATTGCGACGTAGTGCTGATAGACGGTCCGGTTTTTAACAATTCTCCAGCCTGGACTTTACATCCTTTGATGTGCAGGCATACTACTGTCAAAAATACTACAGTGATCAATCCCTGGTTTGGCCAGAATAATGATGCTATTGACCTTGAATCGTGCAGGTTTGGTATCCTTGATAATTGTACCTTTGATACTGGTGACGATGCGATCACTATAAAGTCAGGTCGTGATGCCGAAGGTCGTAAAAGGGGCATTCCAACATCCGATTTTATCATTAAGAATACAAAGGTACTTCATGGCCATGGCGGTTTTGTAATTGGAAGCGAAATGTCAGGTGGAGTACACAATATGTATGTCAATAATTGTACTTTTTTAGGAACAGACATTGGACTGAGATTCAAGACCACCAGAGGACGTGGTGGGTCTGTTCATGATATTTATATCTCGGATATACATATGACAAAAATTGTTGGTGAGGCAATACTTTTTGACATGTATTATGCGGCTAAAGATCCTATTGCCCTGATAGGAGATGAATCAGGACCGATAGAAATCAAAGTTGAACCAGTGACCGAAGCAACCCCTGAATTCAGAGACTTTTATATGGAAAACATTTACTGCAATGGTGCCAAAACAGCATTGGCTATCAATGGTTTACCCGAGATGAATGTAAAAAATATACAGATAACCAATGCCGGGTTTGTCTCTGAAAAAGGAATTTCTATCAATGACGCCAATGAAATCTCTCTAAAAAACATCCACTTAACGCACAAATCAGGAATACCGGTTTCAATCAATAATGCCCGGATGATCACATTGGATAATTTCGAAATTACCGGTGCTCCCAGTGAAATTTGCCAAATCAATGGCGACAAAAGTAAAAATATAACATTCACCAATTTTAAACAAAAACTGAATAATGGTTCAATAAAAATAGATCCGAAATCTGATAAAAAATCTATATCAATAAAATAAAAATATTTAAAAAAATGATGACTTTCAGAAACATTGTACTTGTATTTTCTATGCTGATGCTGCACTTTATTGTTGTTGCACAAATAGATCTTTCAAGGGAAATGGCCAGAACTATCATGGAGCAATACCGCGATTCGCTGGTGGTAAAAAAATATATCAATCACCTGATGCAAGATAATCTTCTACAGTCAAAAGAAGAGAAGGATATTGAAAAAGCAAATCAAAGACCAGCCAACTGGAATTATGAAATTGGGGTAGTACTGACAGGTTTTGACCGCTTGTGGAGGAGTACCGGAAATCCGGAATATCTGAAATACACAAAAAAAATTATAGATCATTTTTTGGATGCCGAGGGCAATATTAGAACTTACCATATGGATGAATTTAATATTGACAATATCCCGCCAGGAAGGCAGCTTATCTCACTATACAATGTATACAAAGACAAAAAATATCTGAAAGCAGCAGAAAAGCTGAAATACCAGTTGGACTGGCAACCACGCACAAAACAGGGAGGATATTGGCATAAACTGAGATATCCATACCAGATGTGGTTGGATGGCTTATATATGGGACAGCCCTTCAGGACGGAATACTTGTTGCTGAGTGGAAATAATGCAGAATGGGATGACGTAGCCAATCAATTTATATGGATGGCAAAAGGAGCCATCGATCCTAAAACCGGTTTGATGTATCATGCATTTGATGAAAGCCGTGTACAAAGATGGTCCAACCCCAAAACTGGGCATTCTCCGGAATTTTGGTCCAGGGCTATGGGTTGGTATATCCTCGGTTTAATTGATGTGATAGAATTATTTCCAAATGACCAAAAGAAGAAAAAGGAACTGATTGATATTTATGTAAAATTGGCCGATGCGCTTGCCAAAGTACAGGACCCTGCTAGCGGTGTATGGTGGCAAGTAACCGATAAAGCCAATCAAAAAGGCAATTATTTGGAAAGTTCGGGTTCATCTATGTTTGTAGCTGCTATGCTGAAAGGTTTGAGACTGGGTTATCTGCCGGAAAAATTCAGAGATGCAGCAAACAAAGGCTATCAGGGAATATTGAAGGAGTTTGTAACAAAAGACGATAAAGGTTTCTACCATTTAAACCGAGCTGTGGCAGGAGCAGGTCTTGGCGGATCGCCTTACAGAGACGGATCGTACGAATATTATGTCAACGAACCAAAACGCGATGACGATCTCAAAGCTGTGGGTCCATTTTTACAGGCAGCTATAGAATATGAATTACAAGGTTTACAGTCTGTAGGCAAAGGGAAAACGGTGCTGTTGGATAGATATTTTAACAGCGAATATAAAGATGGAAAAAGATATCACTACACCTGGGATGACTATCATGATAGTGGATTTTCCTGGGTGGGTCAGACCTTCAGGGATCGCGGAGCGCAAACACTGCACCTCGATGAAGCTCCAAACGGAGTAAATCTTAATGATGCACATGTTTATATCATAGTAGATCCTGATCATGAAAAGGACAATCCAAAGCCCAATTTTATTACAGAACAGCATTGTGATAATATTGACTTCTGGGTGAAAAATGGCGGTACACTGATACTTATGACAAATGATACCACCAATGCAGAAATTATCCGGTCCAATAAGTTGGCAGAAAAGTTTGGTATCAGCTTCACCATGAAAAATATCAATTTTGTCAAAAATGATAACTATCCGGATGGTGTTGTCCTTGCAGATAAAGACAATGGCATATTTACTCCCGGCAGCAAATTTTATATCAAGGAATTGGTTACATTAAAAGTGAAAAAGGGAGTAAAGAAAATAGCATCAAAAGGAAAGGATATCATCATTGCAAGTACTACTCATGGTAAAGGCAAAGTACTTATAGTTGGAGATCCATGGTTGTACAATGAGTATGTCAATGGAAGAAAACTTCCTGGAGATTTTGACAACTATAAAGCAGTCGTGGAATTGATAAATTGGGCTTTAAAATAAAATATTGTGTTGAACTAAAAATTTAATGTGATGATGAAGATATTTTGTATTATCGGTTTAATGTGCTGTAATGTTATGCTTTACAGTCAGTTTAAATCACTCATTGAAGTCGGGGATTCTGTAGAGATATTGCGAAAACTGATGATTGACCCCGATTCTATAAGACTAAGTAATTTACTTTCGGAACAACTTTCATACGGGCATTCATCCGGACGGATTGAGTCCAAATCAGAGTTCATTGCCAATTTGCTAAATGGTACCTCAGATTTTACTGAAATCACATTATCGGATCAAAAAATGACTGGAACAGGAAATTCAGCTGTGGTCAGACACAATCTCACTGCAAAAACTAATGATAAAGGTGTAACAGGAAATGTAAAATTGCATATCATGACAGTATGGGTAAAAGAGAAAAAACAATGGAAATTATTTGCACGTCAGGCCACCAGATTAAACCCATAAAAGCATGAAAACTCCATTACTAAATAAAAAATTTCTGGAGACAAGTCAATATTATGATCTGTTGAAGTTGATGCAACTACCAGAAAGAGTTATTCAATTCGGAACAGGTGTGCTCTTAAGAGGTCTGCCAGACTATTATATTCACAAAGCTAACCAAAACGGGATTTTTAATGGTCGAATAGTGATTGTAAAATCAACCACTCATGGAGATATAAAGAGTTGGGAAGATCAGGATTTCCTTTTTACACACTGTGTCAGAGGTGTTGAAAATGACACTCTAATCTCTTCAAACCAGATCAATACATCGGTCAGCAGAGTGTTGCAGGCTCAAACTCAATGGACTGACATATTAGATTGTGCAGCAAATCCGAACATCAATGTTTTATTATCCAATACAACCGAAAAAGGACTTGTTTATCAGGAGGAAAATTTACTGAATGGCATTCCTGAATCATTTCCCGGTAAGGTATTAGCGTATCTATATCATCGATATTCAACATTGGGCGATATTCCTGAGGCAGACATCGTCATCGTTCCGACAGAATTGGTAGAAAATAATGGTGATTTATTACAGTCATTTGTATTCAAAGCTGCGGAATTTAATAAGCTTGACAGCAGGTTTTTACAATGGTTGTCTGATCATGCTTTCTTTTGTAATTCGTTGGTGGACAGAATCGTACCAGGTAAGCCGGATATGCAATTTTTGGCAGATATCAAACAGAAATCAGGATACATTGATGAATACCTGATTGTCTCCGAACCATTCAATATATGGGCAATAGAAGGGGATGAAAAGGTCAAAAGAATATTAAACTTTCAAACAGGAAATCCCGGAGTAAAAATTGTAGACGATATTAGTTTATTCAAAGAATTAAAACTTAGACTCCTGAATGCAACCCATATACTTACATGTGGCACTGCCATAATGCAGGGTTTTAACACAGTTTCAGAAGCTTTAAGTGACCAAAATTATCATAATAGAATTGCAGACATAATAAAAGAAATAAAAGTCTCTATTCCCAAACAAATAGAACCTAATCTTATCGAAGAATTTTCTGCTTCTGTAATCAGTCGATTTATGAATCCTTATATTCAACATAATTGGATTTCAATTATACTGAATTACACGGATAAAATGAAAATCCGAGCCATTCCTTTGATAAGCCAATATTATACTAATTTTGCCCAACTTCCCATGATGATGACAGAAGGATTGGCAGCCTATTTTTATTTGTCGATTCCAGATGGGGAGGAAGACGGACAGTATTATAAAAATATTGGAGAAAAGAAAATTCAGTTAAATGATCCATTTTGTAAAATGATCTACAATCAAAATCAGATGAGTGGAGTAGAAGCCACCATCAAAAATACATTAAATTATTTATTTTCAGACATAGATTTTTACTCAGCATTTAAGGATGAACTTGAAGTTTCTGTTTTAAATAAATACAATCAAATCAAAACTCCTGTATTGGCTTGATATGAATTTGACTGAATATATAAAAATTCATCATAATGATAATGTAGCGGTTGCTTTACAGAATTTAAAAGCAGGCACTCAAATTTCGTTTGGCGAAATAACGTTTATCTTGCCTGAAGATATTCAGGCCAAGCATAAATTTACTCTTCATTCTATTTCTAAAGGACAAACATTGATCATGTATGGCATTGTTGTCGGTACGGCAAAGATGGACCTGATGCAAGGAGCTGCGGTTAAAGTTCAAAATGTGGAGCATCAAACATCACCTGTCGTAAACAGACAGCCTATTACACATTGGGAAAAACCACCCGTAAATCAGTGGCAAAATGTTACTTTCAAGGGATATCACCGGAAGGATGGTAGTGTAGGTACAGCCAATTATTGGCTGGTGTTTCCTTTGGTATTTTGTGAAAATAAAAATATTGAAGTCATTAAGGAAGCTATCAATGATGCACTTGGATATAATCAATATAATAAATACAAGGAATTTGCCAAAAAACATCTGCAGCAGATGTTAAACCATGAAAAAAGTGTTGATGGCGTACATACAGAGGTAATTATTAATACCCGTCCATTCGAGAATGTTGATGGCGTAAAATTTATCACTCACCAAATGGGTTGTGGATGTACTCGGCAGGATGCACAAGCCTTATGCGGTCTTTTGGCAGGTTATCTTACTAATCCGAATGTAGCAGGTGCCACTGTCTTGAGCTTGGGATGCCAGAATGCACAGTTCGAAATACTCAGAAATGAAATCTTGGCCAGAGATACTCAATTTGACAAGCCATTATTCTATTTTGATCAGCAAACTTTAGGTACTGAAGATGTTTTGATAGAAGAAGCTATAAAAGCAACACTTGAAGGCATGGCTTTGGCCAATAAAGAAGAACGTAAAGAAGCTCCCTTAAGTAAATTGGTCATTGGGCTTGAATGTGGAGGATCAGATGGGTTTTCTGGTATCTCTGCCAACCCAACAGTGGGTTATGTATCCGATATGGTAGTTGCGTTAGGAGGAACTGCCGTACTTGCGGAATTTCCGGAATTATGTGGTGTGGAGCAGGAACTTTGCAACAGATGTGTTTCGGACCAATTGGCTGATACATTTTTAGACTTAATGCAAAAATATGAAAAGGCAGCAATCGATGTCGGATCAGGGTTTGACATGAATCCTTCACCCGGCAATATCAAAGATGGACTGATCACAGACGCCATGAAGTCAGCTGGCGCAGCCAAAAAAGGTGGAATATCTCCTGTTACTGACGTCTTGGATTATCCTCAAAAAGTAAGAAAACATGGCTTAAACCTACTCAATACACCAGGTAACGATGTGGAATCAACGACAGCCTTGGCTGGCAGTGGTTGTAATATCATTTTATTTACCACCGGACTGGGTACTCCTACTGGCAATCCTGTAGTTCCCGTGATCAAGATATCCAGCAATACAGCCCTGTCCGCCAGGATGTCTGATATAATCGATTTTAATGCGGGTACTGTGATTGAAGGAAAAAATACCATTGGCGAAGCAGCAAACCAGCTCCTGGATTATATTGTAAAAGTGGCAAGTGGAGAAGTGCTGTCAAAAGCAACAATTAACCAACAAAATGATTTTATTCCTTGGAAACGAGGGGTATCTCTTTAGTTTTGTAAAAAAATATCTGAATTATGTACGCTATAACAAACAGTAAAACCTTTCTTGACGAAAACTTCCTGCTTCACAGTGACACCGCAGCCCGTCTTTACCATGATTTTGCTAAAGAAATGCCGATCATAGATTATCACAACCACCTTCCGCCCGATCAGATTGCCACAAATCACCGGTTTGATAATATCACACAGGTTTGGTTATATGGCGATCATTATAAATGGAGGGCAATGAGAACTATGGGAGTAGATGAGTCGTACATTACAGGCGTAAAATCAGACAAAGAAAAGTTTTTAAAATGGGCTGAAGTTGTACCATTCACGCTTAGAAATCCTCTGTATCATTGGACACATCTGGAGTTGCAGAGATATTTTGATGTGCATGAAATATTAAACAATAATACTGCTGAAAATATATACAATAATGCATCGGAAATTCTAAAGCATCCATCCCACCATGTGCAGGGACTGCTTGAACAGATGCATGTCAAAGTAGTCTGTACTACTGATGACCCAACTGACAATTTGAGCTATCATATCGCTTTTGCTGCTGCTGAACATCCTTCTTTAAAGATGTTTCCTTCCTTCAGGCCTGATAAATTTATACACATAGAGCAAAGTACGTTTATACCGTTTATAGAAAAGCTTTCAGATGTAACTACTTCATCAATTGGAACCTTTGATGACCTTGTTAATAAACTTAAATATAGGGCACAGTTTTTTGCAGAATTGGGATGCAAGGCATCTGATCATGGCCTGGAGTACATTTCAGATACGCCAGGTACAAGGGAAGAAATTGAAAAGATATTCAAAAAGCGTATCAACCATCAGCCATTAAGCAATACAGAAATTGAACAATATAAATCAGCTATGTTGTATGAGTTGAGCCTGATATATCATGAGTTGGGTTGGGCGCAGCAGTATCATCTTGGCGCGTTGAGAAATAACAACTCCAGAGCATTAAACGCCCTGGGTCCGGATACTGGATGGGACTCTATAGGTGATTGGTCACAAGCAAAAAATTTATCTTCTTTCCTCAACAGACTAAATGAAACCAATCAATTGGCTAAGACCATTATTTATAATCTCAATCCCGCTGATAACGAAGTAATGGCTACGATGATCGGCAACTTCAATGATGGCTCCTTAAAGGGTAAAATCCAGTTTGGTTCCGGTTGGTGGTTTCTTGATCAGAAAGACGGAATGGAAAAACAAATCAATGCGTTGTCCAATATGGGCTTACTGAGCTGTTTTATAGGGATGCTTACAGATTCCAGAAGTTTTCTGTCATTCCCCCGGCATGAATATTTCAGACGTATTTTGTGCAATATTTTTGGCAGTGAAATCGAAAAAGGCGAGTTGCCAAATGATATAGAATGGACCGGCAAAATCATACAGGATATTTGTTATAACAATGCAAAAGAGTTTTTGAACATATAAAAAAAGACATTTAAAGAACTTTTTAAAATCTAAAACTATAAATGCAAACATTAGATTTATTTTCCCTTAAAGGCAAAACAGCACTTGTCACAGGATGCAACAAAGGTATCGGACAAGCCATGGCGATCGCATTGGCAGAAGCTGGTGCTGACATTATCGGGGTATCTGCAACACTCGCATCATCAGGTAGCGAGATAGAAAAAGAAGTGGAAAGTCTTGGAAGAAAATTTAAGGCATATCAGGCTGATTTTTCAGACAGGGACAGTATTTACACTTTTCTTTCGCTTTTATTCAGCGAAAATCCTGAGATAGATATATTGGTCAATAATGCAGGTACTATCCTGCGGGCACCTGCCGCAGATCACCCTGATGAATATTGGGACAAGGTACTTAGTATTAATTTGGATGCTCAGTTCATTATAGCAAGAGAAGTTGGCAAAAGAATGATTGTAAAAGGAGGTGGAAAGATAATATTTACGTGCTCATTATTAACTTTTCAGGGAGGAATTACCGTGCCGGGATACGCAGCAAGTAAAGGTGCGATCGGAAGCCTTGTGAAATCATTAGCCAATGAATGGGCATCCAAAGGGATTAATGTAAATGGAATTGCTCCGGGTTATATAGCTACTGATAACACAGACGCTCTAAGGAAAGACCCTGAGAGAAGCCAGTCCATACTTTCGAGGATACCAGCCGGACTATGGGGCCAAACTGAAGATTTTAAAGGTGCTGTTGTTTTTCTGGCATCTGATGCATCTTCATATGTACATGGCACCATACTTACAGTTGATGGCGGATGGATGGGGCGATAAAACGCTTTAATGGTCTGATAATTTTTGTAAATTTTGCAAAATTTTATTAAAAAGTGAATAAATAAATAATATGAAAATCAGATTTCAAAATAGCCCAAAGGAAACCAAACATATGGTTACTGAGGAACTTAAAGAAAATTTTTTAGTCCAAGATTTAATGTTGCCTGGTAAAATAGATCTTACTTATACACATTATGACAGGATGATCATTGGTGGGGCAGTACCTCAAAATACATCTGTCTCTCTTCCATACGAAGAAGAGCTCAAATCCGGTTATTTTTTGGAAAGAAGAGAAATGGGCATCATTAATGTGGGCGGTAATGGATCAGTAGTTGCAGATGGAATTGTTTATAATCTCTCAAAACTGGAGTGTTTATACCTCGGCAGAGGGACAAAAGAAGTAAGTTTTGCAAGTGATGCCACTGACAATCCGGCAATTTTTTACCTTCTGTCAGCGCCAGCACATCAATCATATCCAAATCGTAAAATGACCAAAGCCGAAGCATCACCAGTAAATATGGGTGACATCCTCACTTCCAATAAAAGGACAATTTATAAATATATCCACAACGATGGTATTCAAAGTTGCCAATTGGTCATGGGTCTGACGGTATTGGAAGAGGGTAATGTTTGGAATTCAGTACCACCGCATACTCATACGAGAAGAATGGAAGCCTATTTCTATTTTGACCTTGCAGAAGGACACAGAGTGATGCATTTTATGGGCGAACCACAGGAAACAAGGCATATAGTCATGGCAAATAATGAAGCGGTCATTTCTGCACCATGGAGTATGCATTTCGGTGTAGGTACATCCAACTATGGTTTTATCTGGGGTATGGCTGGTGAAAATAAAGAATTTACAGATATGGATCAGAAACCTTTGGCTTCATTGATGTAAACAAGCTTAAAAAACAATAATTTCTTTTTAAAAATAAACTCAAAGATAACATTATGTCAAAAAAAGTAGTAACCCTTGGAGAAATCATGCTGAGACTTTCCACACCTGATTTCAAAAGATTTGTACAGGCAGATACCTTTGATATTACCTATGGTGGTGGTGAAGCCAATGTATCAGCAGCCTTGTGTAATTATGGACTTAACGGCACATTTGTAACAAAAGTTCCCAATAATCCAATAGGTCAGTCAGCCATCAACCACCTGAGAAGATATGGCGTAGATACACAATACATAGCGAGAGGCGGAGAAAGATTGGGTATATATTTCCTTGAGACAGGAGCATCTATGAGGGCTTCACAGGTTGTATATGACAGAGCGGGTGCATCTATAGCAGATGTGGATGCTTCAGAATTTGACTTTGACAAAATATTTGACGGTGCAGTATGGTTTCATACCACTGGAATCACACCGGCGTTGAGCGACAAGGCTGCTGCATTGACAGAAGCCGCACTCAAAGCTGCAAAAGCTAAAGGTATCACCACAAGTATTGACTTGAATTACCGTAAGAAACTATGGTCAAAAGAAAAAGCGCGCGAAGTGATGACCAGACTTTGTCAGTATGTAGATGTATGTATAGGCAATGAAGAAGATGCAGATACCACGCTGGGATTTAAAGCTGCACATACTGATGTCACCAAAGGAGAACTCAACCTTGACGGATTTAAAGATGTCTTTCACCAGATGAAAGAAAAATTTGGCTTCAAATTTATTGCTTCATCGCTACGGGAGAGTTACAGTGCAAGTGATAATGGTTGGAGTGCTTTAGTGTACGACGGTAATGAATTTTATCATTCCAAAGAGTATAAAGTAAGAATTGTGGACCGTGTAGGAAGCGGAGACTCCTTTGCAAGCGGACTCATCTATGGATTGGTGACGGGTATGCCTATGCCTGATGCCGCAGAGTTTGGAGTAGCAGCAAGCGCATTAAAACATACCATACCTGGAGATCTGAACCATGCCACGTTGGGCGAAGTCAAAGACCTGATGAAAGGAGATGGCAGTGGAAGAGTTCAAAGATAAAAATGTATTACAATGATAATAGATACTATAGGCAATGCTTCAAAATATGAAGGTGTACATCCACTTTTTAACGAAGCTTTTAATTATATTCGCACCACTGATTTCAATGAAATGCCGGATGGTAAGTTTGAAATTGCAGACGGATTAATAGGAATACTTAGTAAAGCTCCTGGTAAGATAAAAGAAGCCAGCTTGTCAAAGTTTGAATGTCATGACAAAAATATAGATATTCAATTGTGCATCAAAGGGCAGGAGACCTTTGGCTGGAAACCAAGATCAACCTGTAAGCTCAGGAACGGAGAGTATAACGAAGAGAAAGATGTGCAGTTTTTTGCGGATAGCCCTGACATGTTTTTTGAATTAAGTGACGATCAATTTGTCATCTTTTTTCCGGAAGATGTACATGCGCCTATGATAGGAAATGGAGACATCAAAAAATTGGTCATTAAAGTCAGAATCTAAGAAATCCAATAAACTTTAATATTTATGAACAATACAGAAAAAATTACCAAAGCGATTATAGATCAGGGCATGTTACCACTGTATTTTAATGCCGATGAGACAGTAAGTATAGAAATACTCAGATCATTGTACGAAGGAGGAGTAAGAGTGCTTGAATACACCAATAGAGGAGAAGCCGCCAAGGCAAATTTTAAAAAAATGGTGGAAGTGCGCAATGGTGAATTACCTGGTATGTTGCTGGGAGTTGGTACCATAAAAAACCTCAGGACAGCAAAGGACTATCTGGAAATAGGAGCCGACTTCCTGGTGAGTCCCGGTTATGTTCCGAAAGTAGCAAAGTATGCTGTAAAAAATGATATATTTTATGCACCCGGCTGCATGACTCCGACAGAGATTATAGCAGCTGAAAATGTAGGAATCCGATTCATAAAATTATTTCCTGGCAACATGCTTGGACCTGAATTCCTGAGTTCGATAAAGGATATTTTCCCTGGTTTGTATTTTATGCCTACGGGAGGTGTGGATACCACTCTAGAAAATATCAGCGGATGGTTTAAAGCCGGAGTTTGTGCGGTTGGGATGGGTAGCAAGCTCATCAGTAAAAAATTGATGGAAGATCGTAATTATATGACCATCCAAAGTGAAACAAAAAAAGTCCTCGAATTAATTCAATCAATTAAAAAATAATTAAAAATGTTAAAAACAATAGGTAAATATCGCTGGACAATATGTTCACTACTATTTTTTGCCACCACCATCAACTATCTGGACAGACAGGTACTTTCCCTATTGAAACCAACGCTGGAAGCAGAGTTTGGGTGGACCAATAGTCAGTATGCAGATATTGCATCTGCTTTTCAGTTTACCTATGCTATTGCCATGCTATTTGCAGGCAGAATCATCGATAAATTAGGAACAAAAAAAGGATTTATCTGGGCTATTGTACTATGGTCATTAGGTGCTATGATACACGCCTGGGCAGTCCCGATTGGTGACGGACTGCTCAAGGTATTAGGTTGGGTAGGCATCATCAGCGTACCTGCATCCGTACTTGGTTTTATGTTTTCAAGGATGGCATTGGCAGTGGGTGAAGCGGGCAATTTTCCGGGAGCAATCAAAGCTACTGCAGAGTATTTTCCAAAAAAAGAAAGATCATTTGCCACAGGAATTTTCAACTCCGGAGCCAATGTAGGGGCTATATTAGCGCCACTTTCTGTTCCCTGGATAGAGAGTCATTATGGTTGGCAAGCAGCATTTTTAGTTGTTGGAGCCATTGGGTTTATATGGTTGATTTTCTGGATGGTCTTATACGAAAAGCCTGAACAGCAGACCAGAATGAGCAAAGAAGAATTAGCTTATATTCAGGCTGGTGATGAAGTGATAGAAACGAAAACAGACGAACCGCACCAACATATCCCATGGGTAAAACTATTGGGTTACAATCAGACCTGGTCATTTATTATAGGCAAGTTTATGACTGATGGTGTCTGGTGGTTTTTCCTGTTTTGGTTGCCGGCATTTCTCAAAGACCAGTATGGCATGGAGAAAACTGAAATTATGTTACCTTTAGCAGTGCTCTACTCCCTGACGATGTTCGGTAGTATAGGTGGCGGATGGTTTCCTACATTTTTCATCAATAAAGGCTACGAAGTCTATTCAGCAAGAATGAAAGCCATGTTCATGATCGCGGTCATTCCCTTGGTAGTACTTGCTGCACAGCCTCTGGGACATATTACTTTTTGGATTCCTGTTTTGCTGATCGGCATCGGTGCATCGGCACATCAGGCTTGGAGTGCCAATATATTCACCACAGTCTCAGATCTTTTTCCTAAATCAGCCATAGGCTCAGTGGTAGGCATGGGTGGCATGGCCGGTGGATTAGGAGGAGTACTGATTACAAAGATAGCCGGAGCGCTATTCGATCATTACAAAGCATTGGGTCACATCGAGACGGGATACACCATTATGTTTACATTCTGTGCAGTGGCATATCTGCTGGCATGGGCGATCATGAAGACATTGGTTCCGAAGTTTAAGCAGGTGATGCTGTGATCACCTTTATAAGTTTTCAACATATTTTTTGGACCGGGAATGAAATGTTTTGAACAACATGTCTCAATTTGTAGAAATTTTGGTCTGGAATAGGAAATAAACATACTCTAATTCCAATGATTTCCACTTTTAATTTCATTTGGTCTAATATGTTGATTTCATTTTAGAAAAACCATTTTTTCTATCAATAGCTCATTTTCACGATGATCATTGGGTGTGACTACCAATTGGTAGTCTCTTTTTCCTGGTTGCGCGGTATTGATGGTGATGTTGTTATTGCCTCTGTCACGAACTGTTCCAGTGCCCATAACCTTTTTTGTGGCTTTATCTATGACTTGAAGATCAAATGTACTTTTGGGATCTGACTTTTTTCCTGCGATGTTCAGTATGATGTTTTTGATCTTAAATAAATCTATATTCTTCAATTCCATGACACCACCGTCGGGAGGCAATTGGCAATACTCCTTATTATTCACGTTTTTCCTGGTGAATCCATTTTCTTTGGGCAGAAAATTTGCATTGATTTCATTGTATTGAAGTTTTATAAAGGCAGATGTTAAGATAGGTTTTGATTTGTTGTCAGGCAAGTCAGTATATGAAGCTTTCAAGAACAACATGTTTCTGTTTTTATCTTTTACATCCGGTTTGGCATTGATACTTCCGGACAATGGCAGACTTTTTTTCAAGGTAGATTCCGGTTTTGCCAAACTCAAGATCCATTCTGTTATCATTTTTGCATCTTCTTCAGAAATGGTTGGATGGGCTGCCATGGCTACTTCTCCCCATTTACCTGAGCCACCTAGTCGTATTTTTTCGGACAGATATGCCACTGCATTCTTATCTTCTGCATACCGCTCAGCAATAGCTATATATGAAGGACCTATTGATGTGGTATCTTTTTTATGACATGACTGGCAGTCAGATATGGCCATAAGATTTTCGCCAAATGATCCATTGGAAGATTCGACATGTCCGAGTTTATTCCAGGGAGCATTGATTTCCTTAGACACCATCACATTTTTTAATATGATATCTTTGTCATCCTTGATATCAATACTGTACCTCACAGGTGTATCTGTAAAGTAAAATGTCTGATTACCATCGACCGAGATGTTAATTTGCGGCGCATCATTACCGGAATTAAGCACCAGAGTTTCTGATGTTGATATATTGCCTGAAGCGTCGCTTACTTCGCATTTCAGTAGAGATTGGCTCACAGAGTTGATACTTTTTGAAAATACAGAATCTGTGGAACTAAATTTTTCTCCATTTAGGTACCATGTATATGTCAATACATCTTTATCAGGATCAATAGCATCCACTACAGCTCTGAATGTATGTGGAAGTACACTTTCTGTTTTGTCTACTTTGATTTTATTGATGCGCGGCACCCTGTTTTCAGGCGCATAGTTAACTCTTGAAAGTCCCGAATCACTATTTTTTAAAAACCATCCTTTTCCATATTCCAATATATAAATCTGGCCATCGTCTGCCATCTCTATATCAATGATATTATTAAATTTATATTCTTCCAAAAATGGTTCTATAACATTATCGGAGGCTACATCAACCAATTTTATCCAGTCACGTATCCAGTCATAAATGAGCAATTTCCCACTGAAATATGTGGGCAGTTTGGTCTTGCTTTGATACAAGTCTTCATAGTAAACCGGACCAGCCATAGCATTGCGTCCACCACTGCCCAGCATAGGGAATTCGTCTGACTTGTCGTAAGGGTAGTATATCAAGGCGGGTACTGCAGGTGGTAACTCTTTTAATCCGGTATTGACTCTCGATTCATTGATCGGCTTAGCAGGGTCATATTTGACCCCTGAAATACCGGTATCGTAATCGTACATGTTGTAAGCATAATTATTCCCTACAAATAAAGGCCAACCGAAATTTCCGGGAGCTTTGGCTTGATTTATTTCGTCATA
Source organism: Saprospiraceae bacterium (assembly GCA_016713025.1). Lineage (NCBI taxonomy): Bacteria > Pseudomonadati > Bacteroidota > Saprospiria > Saprospirales > Saprospiraceae > Saprospiraceae bacterium. The sequence goes on from JADJPZ010000003.1 coordinate 197,532, forward strand.
TCCTCTTGGTCCACGACTATCACTATTTGTACCTGCATCCGTACCTACTTCTCCCCAGTACAAGTAGCTGTTTTTTTTTATCCACCGATATCCTATAGGGATTCCGGTTTCCCATGACATAAATTTCCGGCCTTGCTTTAGGGTTTCCGGGCTTAAAAAGATTATCTTCCGGTATAGAAAACGTAGCATCGGGGTTTCTTTTTAATCGTAAAATTTTCCCGCGTAAATCATTGGTGTTGGCCGAAGAGCGTCTGGCGTCATACTGCTCAAATCCCGGTCTGTCATCCTGAGGTGCATACCCGTTATTTACATATTTCTGATCTAATTGATCAAAGGGTGTGGCATTATCTCCGGTACTCAGAAAAAGATATTGCCCATCCCCTGAAAAAGCAACAGAACCGCCTGTATGGCAACATATTTCTCTCTCCGACTCTACTTCGAGCACCGCTACCTCCGATGCCATATGTAGAGAATCACCTTTAAAAACAAACCTTGATAGCCTGTTGACAGGTTTGTCCACTGCCGCATAAAAAAGGTAGACATAATTGTTTTTGGCAAATTCAGGATCTTTTGTCAATCCCATAAGTCCTTCTTCTACATTGACTCCTTTTTTTTTTGACTGGTGATAGACATCCAGTTTTCCTACTTCAGTAATTTTTTTTTGTGACTCACTGTATAGCATCACTTCGCCTCTACGTTGTGCTATCAATACATCTTTGTTGGGTAAGATGGTCATTTCTGTAGGTTCAAATAACTGTCCTTGGATCAACCTTTCCAAGGTTAATCTGTCGTTTTCAGGTCTTATAGGTGCTTTCGCTTTTTTATAATTTCTTTTGTTTTTGCCTACGGCCCACTTTATGCCGCCTAAAACGTGCTGCAAAAAGGCTTCTTCCTGAAAGGATTCATTCGTATGTCCCAAACCAGTGTACCAGGCTCTTCCACCATCATATTCGTGATACCAGGCCATAGGATGGTTTTTTCCGTTTTTTCCGCCTTCATAGCTGGTTTCATCGATTTGTATCAGCACTTTCACATCCGGATTCATAGATTTGAAATCATACCACTCATCGAATCGGGCCCACTCTTTGTTTAAGTGTCTTGTGCTTTCGTGAGTTTGATCCATTACGATAAGTTTCGCTTTCTGTTGTTTTGGGTGGCTCATAAAATATGCTCCGGCCAGCTTATTGAACCATGGCCAATGATATTCAGCATCGCAGGCCGCATGAATACCAACCCATCCGCCACCTGCTTGAATATACCTTTGAAATGCATTCTTTTGCCCGGCGTCAAACAATTCGCCTGTCGAATGCATAAATAAAAGCGCACTGTATTTCTTTAAATTTTCTTCATTAAATTTTTCAGAATCTGAAGTAGTGTCAATAGTAATTCCATTTTCAAGACCCAATTTGAAAATGGCTGCTACACCAGCTTCGATGGATTGATGTCTGAAAGTTTGAGTTTTTGTAAAAACCAATATCTTGACTTCCTTCTTGGTACAAGAAAATAGAAAACAACAAAAAATTAACAGGAATATGACTTTGTTCATGATCGTTAATGAGTATAAATGTTCAAAATGTATGATCTATGAGCAAATGTAAAGGAAAATAGTTGTTAATTGTCAAAATGTAATTAAAAATTAAACAGTAAATATAAACATATTAATACCTGAGAATCCACTTACAAACTTTGCTGATCAGGTACCCGAAATTAGAGTATGTTTAAATTTTTATGTTTATGTGAAAGTGAGAAAATTTTATTATACCTAAATATCTAAAATGAGATTCGTAGTGAGAGCTTCAAATACAAGAAAATCAGTACTTTTAGCGACAAATCATAGTCACCACTATGGTGCGAAGCTAAAAGTGAGAAAAGCGACTGATTTTGAGGTATTTGGAGGTCGTAATAGATTATCATTTTAGATTTTTAGGTTATAGACAAGATGACTGAATGGTCTCGTCTGTGTCGAGAATTGAGTAAAATACCTTACTCTATAAAGCGTCGCATTGAGCGTAGCCGAAGCGATGCACTGAGCTAAGTCGAAGTGTGAAGGAACTGCGAGCAGCTCATTAATAAAGCCGGTCAAGACGATTTTTAAAAAAATGTCTTGATCGGGACAGAAGAGTCCCGAGAGCTCAAGGTTAGCTTGACACGGTACGGCGAAAAATATAACGCTGGGCAAAAAAAAATTGCCACTTGGAGCCAAATGATAAAAGTTTAAACGTACTCTAAATCATTTCAATCCACCATCATTATTTCTCTATCCAATCGCTGTTGTTTCATTTTTGAAGGTAGATCACGGTACTCATACTGCTGATTTCTCAATTGAGGTGTAAACCCAGCTTCTTTGATGGCATTCTGGATACCTTCAGCAGTAAATCTGAATGAAGCACCGGCAGCTGACACCACATTTTCTTCGATCATGATACTACCGAAGTCATTAGCTCCCGCGTGAAGGCAAATCTGGGCTGTTTTTTCCCAACAGTAAGCCAGGAAGCCTGTATGTTGATGATATTGGGCAGCATAATTCTGCTCATTGCTATCATCCGTATATATTCATCACTTGTACATTGATTTCGGGCTCTTTTTATTTTTTTGAGTATGGTATCTTCATCCATAAACGGCCATGGGATGAATGCCAGAAATCCTTTAGCTTGAGCCGGTTTTTCTGATTGCACTTCTCTTAAAGCAACAAAGTGCTGCATCCTTTCAAAGTTGGTTTCTATATGCCCAAACATCATGGTTGCAGATGTGGTGATGTCCAACTGATGTGCCGCTCTCATCACATCGAGCCATTCCTGTCCACCACATTTACCTTTGGAGATCAATCTGCGTACTCTATCGTCCAGAATCTCTGCTCCCGCACCTGGAAGTGAGTCCAGTCCTGCATCTTTCAGTTCCTTTAACACTTCCGTGTGTGTAGATTTTTCTAGTTTGGTGATGTGTGCAATTTCAGGTGGTCCTAGTGCATGAAGTTTTAATTTGGGATAAAGGGATTTTAACTCTTTAAATAAATCTACATAGTACGCCAAACCCAGGTCAGGATGATGACCACCTTGCAGCAATAATTGTTCGCCTCCGAGGTCAAAAGTCTCTTCTATTTTTTGTTTGTACTCTTCTATGGTGGTGATGTATGATTCTCCATGCCCAGGTCTTCTGTAAAAATTACAAAACTTACAATTGGCGATACACACATTGGTCGTGTTGGAATTTCGGTCTATGATCCAGGTGACTTTATCATGTGGCACATGGTGTTTTTTTATGGCATTTCCGACAAACATCAAGTCAGTGGTGGACGCATTTTCAAATAAAAATAGACCTTCTTCGGCTGTCAGAAACTCAAGATGGAGGGCTCGGTTAAGTAGATTTGATATTATTTTAGTATCCATTACTTGTGCAAAGTTATGGATACTAAACTAAATTTAATCATTATGGTTTTTAAAGCCATACCACAAAATCATCACTTCTTGTCACTCTTGTAAACATTGATTCCGTTTTCATTGATTTCGTAGTAATCTCCTGAGGCATGGATGACATATTTCATGCCCTCTTTCCCGACGCTAAATGGTGTGCCCATTAAGATTCTTTCTTTAAACTTGATGGAATAGCTTTTCATTCCGGTTCCTGTGTAGTAATAAATATTTCTGCCATCAAAGGTAAAATGTTTGATATCCTGAGCCTCAAAATGATATTGATATTGACCTAAATTGTCAAAAATATAAAAGCCTTGACTTTTATCACACAACACGACAATGTTATTTTTTTCACGAATGTCATATATACGGGCGTCTTTCATTCCAAAATCATTCACATTGGATGTTTCCAGAATTACCGTTCCATTGTCTCTTATCTTGATAAGTTTAAACTGTACCGGATCATAAACCCAAAAGTTGCCATCATTAGATACTGTACAGGCAGTGATATCAGCAAACTTGTCGCTAAGATTGAGTTCTGAAATCAGACTCAATGTATTGTCCAGGATCACAGCTTTGTTGAAGTCATCACTAAAAACCACTATCTTAAGAGGATTGCTGACATCTATTCTGGAGATAAACCCCGTTTTTTTATCAGCATACCTGTATTGTTCTGTAAGATCAGGTTTGTAATTGATCAGCCTGTTTTTGTTATCGACGACATATAGCCTACCCAAATTATCAACTTCAGCCAGGAATGGTTTTACTTTCAAATGAAAATCACCTTCACCTGGTAATGATGTCGAAACAGTTTTTTTTGTAGGACTACAACTTATCAATATCAAGAGATATAATAAACCGTGGAAACTCAAGTTCCTTTTGGGGCAAAATTGATTCATGATTGCAGAATTATTAGATATCTTGTTTAATATCTACCAAATCACATGCCATAAATCTTTGTATGTTCTGATTTGTAAAATTTTACATGAAATTCTTTTCCATCCCAGACTCCATATGAGCAAACGTACAACCATTCGCCCAGATTGACATACCTGCTTACTCCATTAGAAAGCTTATAATCAACAGGCAAATGTCTATGACCAAATATAAAATAATCTATATTGTCCTTTGCTTCATAGTTTTCGCAGTATTGTACTAACCACTCTTTGGAAGGATCAACAAATGGTGCTTCATCACCTGTGTATTTCCTACTTTTTGAACTGAAATATTTCATAAGACCAATACCTGCATCTGGATGAAGAAGGCTAAATAGCCACTGGCACACAGGATTACTGAAAATGGTTTTTATAATTTTATAGCCTTTGTCCCCTGGGCCCAAACCATCTCCATGTCCGATATAAAATGTTTTGCCGAAAATTTCTTTAATAATCGGCTTTCTGATGATGGGTATGCCCAATTCATCTTCAAAATATCTGAACATCCACATATCATGATTGCCAGTAAAAAAATAAACAGGAATCCCCTTATCTCTTAATGCTGCTAATTTTCCTAAAATTCTAGAGAATCCTTTCGGTATCACTTTCCCATACTCAAACCAAAAATCGAATACATCTCCAACTAAGTAGAGTTCACCCAATTCATCTTCAATTTCTGACAACCAACTCACGATCTTTTTCTCTCGGGCTTCTGTGCAAAGCAAGGCATCTGCTCCAAGATGAAAATCTGAGACAAAAAATACTTTCTTATGTTTAGGTTCGGTCAAAATATTCTTGTGAATAATTTTAGATATTTAGGTTATTTATATTTCAGGTAAGAGTATAATAGGCGGGCAGGTGAACTAAATAAGGCGAATATTTTGAAGCCAGGTTCATAATACATTGATTTTAAGGCAATAAAAATTTAAACATACTCTTAATTTCATCCAGGACTTTTCACAATGGGTTCAACTTTAAACAACATGTTATCAATGCACAAAAACAAAAATATTTGCTATCCAATAGCATTTCTATATCACGTTGCAAAGATACAATTTCCTCTGCTATTTTTAACCCCCATTATGCGTTAGAACTTCGTAATGAAGACCACTACGTTGCAGGCGAGCAGGTAAGATAAGAATTTTCGGAAGCGAATCATAGTTACCACAATAGCAGAGCTGCACGTGGTTTTGTGAGTGATTGAAAATTAGTAGAGTTCCTTATTTTGAGTGAATTTCGGCATGTAATCCCTGCCTCTTGATTGATTGGCAGGCAGGAATTTTTTAATGCATAATGCGGGTTTAAGCTTAACACTTCACAGTAATGCAGCACAATTTCCATGTGCCTGTAATTTACTGTTGCTTCTGCATTGCAGTACTTCAGCCCTCCATCTGGAACAACTGCCTACTATTCATTAAACTATCAAGCACCAATAATCATTCTTTTTTGTAGCTTGCAGTCAGTCTAAGTATTTCATCCTTGAGTTTTTATTTGTTTCTTTATATCTGGAGGCTATCATGTTTAGAAATAAAAAACTAATAGCAAACTTAGATCATGAAAGCTCTCTGATTGATTGAATGTTTCTCCGGCATTTTTGAAATCTGCCTTGCTGTGATAGTGATCATATTGGAAACCTGCATTGATATTTTGATAGATCGGAATATTATATTTTGACTTTATCAAAGTTATGTTTTTTACGCCCGTGGGGTTGTCCTTAGAATTGATTCTGTAGAAATTTAATATGAATTCCAATAATCCATTTTTTTTAAAATCAAATAAACTTTCTGCTTCCAGCATAAGACCATGACCATATATATAATCCCTGTTAAATCTTGGAAAAATATCAATATGTACAGGTACTACAAAGTCAGAATTGCTGCTACCATAGATAATCAAACCTAATTTGGCAGCTAAATGTACATCTGAGACTTCTGAAGTCATCAATAGTGCACCATCTCCGGTTAGACCAATAATACTGAGTTTATATCTGTCATTTTGTAAAAAGTCATAGTGTTGACTCATGCCTGCCAATAGAGATGTGTTTGACGCGAGGCTATATTTTTTACCTAAAATAATCGCATCTGATTGAATATTAAAGTAAGTGTTTCTGCTACCAGATTTAAAATGGTTGATATTCCACAACCATGAGTTGAATCTAAAATGGTCAAAAGCATTATATTTTATTTTGGTTCTGTCGTATATATTTCCATAGCTCAGATCAAAACCAATCCTTTGACCTGCAGCACTCGTGTTCCCCTGAGTTGGATCAAAGCGGTAATTTAAGCCTGTTTTGAGTGAAAACTTCAAAGGTGTAAATGAATTGGCGGTGACAGACAGGTTTTTGCCCAGTACCCACCTGTTGATAGCTGCTACCGGGTTGATCAAACCGCCGATCACCTTTCTGAAGATGGGGTTTTTGAATTTTGAAGGATGGTTCCAGGAGAAATCAGTAAGTCTGTATGTTATCTCACCAAGATATATTCCACCGAAAGTGGTTGTATAGAAATCAATAATACTTGGAGGTTCTGTTTCCGCAAAATATTCCCACAAAAGGCTGTGACCAACAACATATGAAGTGGACTCATAAAATGCTAAATTCTGCATTCTGGCTGCATTAAATGCAAGAGAGCCATGATAAGGATGACCAAACCAGTTTGTTGCAAAAGCATCTCCGTCAGTCATAAACCCACGGTTAATATTGATCCACCATGTGGAAGGGTTTACATCTGCCCAAGCCAATCCCGAAACGTGATAATCAAACCGGTTGATGATGAGGTTTATTCCAAAAATATGATAAATAGGTGTAATGTAGTCTTTTTTAGCCGCCGTATCAAGGATAATGTTATCAATAGAACTCTGAGATCTTGGGTATATCACCGTTCCAAATATTAAAACTACTGACAACCATATAAAGATATTTTTCATATGCCAAACCTGTATTATAGCGAAACAGGTGTTTATAGTAATTATGAGTACGTCAGATTTTTCATGTTTAAGTAAAATTCAAGAAATTTTATAACATACCCTATAACTCCAAACATAAAAGTATCACTATATTTACACAATTTTGATGATCCGGATCAGCTCAAACGATGATAATGAACCAAAATATCGATTCCATCTCTTGTATCATAAACGGGATCAGACCGATCTCAAAAGATATAGTGTCATTTTTTGATGCATTAAAGACAAATTTTAAAGGAAATATTTCATTCTTTTATACAGAATTTCACGGTCATGCCACTGAAATTGCCCGAAATTGCAGTAAAATTCAGGAACATTTGATCATTGCTGTCGGTGGAGATGGAACTTTTAATGAAATAGTCAATGGTGTATTAAAGTCTGAAATGCCAGACACAGCCATTTGTTTGGTTCCAAATGGCACAGGAAATGATTTCTGCAGAGCACAATCCATCAGGTTTGACAGCGATAAAATTCTTTCAGCCATTAAAAATGCAGCTTTTAAATATTATGATGTTGGTCTGATATGCCAAAGTGAACAGAAAAGGTATTTTCTCAATGTGATGGATGCCGGATTTGGCGGATATGCTACCATGCTGCTGGATCGCCAGAGACAGCAAGGATTAAGAGGAGGGTTATCCTATTCTCTGGCTATCTTAAGGACCTTTTTCTGTTTTGAAAAACCTGAGGTAACTATATATATTGACAATGAAATATATTATACCGGAAAATTGATGATGATCGCTGTTAGTAACAGCAAAAGTTTTGGCAACGGACTTATCATATATCCTGATTCCAAACCAGACGACGGACTGCTGGGTGTGACCACCCTAGGCAATGTCACTATCATAGACTATCTACTCAATCTGTCAAATCTAAGGAAAGGCAATTATATCAAACATCCGGCTATCCTGTATACCACATGTTCCCGACTTTCTGTAAAGATCATTTCCGGCGCAGCTCCTATAGAAGCGGACGGAGAAGTCTTTGGAACGGGAGATGTGCATATTGAGGTAGTGCCCTATGCTATCAGAATTATGCAATATTAGTAGTTGTACTTTAGAGTTTGTTTAAAATTTTTCTTAGTTGCAAATCAAGAGATTATGGTTCTGACAATAAAATAATCAACGCAATTAGTGAACTAAATAAATAAGGCTACTATTTTGAAGTCAGGTGTCGTAATACATTGATTTTAAGGCAATAAAAATTTAAACATACTCTTTTACTTATTTATACTTTTCCAGCAAATCCATGACCACCTCCCATAAATAATCATACGGAATAACCTCTACTTGAGAACTTTTTTCGTCGGTTACAAGGCTTGATTTTTCCAGTTTTTTTTGAAGGTCTGCAGTATATGTTCTCGTTCTCAAAGGATGAAAATCTGCTGAGATCATTTTTAGTAGCATTTTAATAAAACAATTGGACCTGAATGTGTCATCATTCTTAAGATAACGATAAGAATACTGCTTCAATGCATCGATCCGGTCTATGATTTTGTCATATTTTTTATCTGTGAGTAAAAAGAGTATTTGGATGATGATGATAGTAATATTTTGTCCGGATTTATCCTTTGAGTGGAGTGGTACACTATTCAGGAACTTTCCAATTACGAATGGTTTAAGTGATTTTATTTCTGCATCAGTTAGCTGGATTATATCGGCACGGATCAGAAAATGTAAAAATGCCTCTCTTATTTTCCATTGTTCGTTGAAGTATGGATCTTCAGTCAAATATCTATTGGAGAGTACTTCAGATGATAATTCAAATAGCTTTTTATAATCATGAAGATGTACATAGTTTACATATAACAAACTGGTAATAAACAGCCAATATCTGGATTTTGTAGAGGGAAATTCTTTAGCTTTATAGAGCCATGTGATAGAGTCACTAAAATTATTAAGTAATAAATGTGCGATGCCTATGTTGCGATAAGCTTGAAATAAGGAAAATCCGTCATTATTATTTTTAATTTCTTCTAATGAATTTAATGCTGTTTCTAGGGCTTTGGGGAAATTTTTGATAGTCTGAAAATAATAGAAAGAAAGGTCATTTGTGTAGTGGACAATAAAATATGTTTGATACTTAATCTTAAGTTCATTCATTTTCTCCACACGATTCTTTATTATGGACAGATTATCAGAACTTAATGCTCCTTTGTGGGACACATAAATATGAGATATAATTGTATTACTTTCTTTGACATAGCTCTCAGCTTCTAGAATCAAGATCAGTTCTCTGTTTTTTTTGAGATAATATTCCACTTTCTTTTTATCGATATCTACAAAGCCATAGTGACCTGCCAGAACATCTCCAGATTGAAAGGCATAATTGAAATAGTGGAATTTTTCTGACAATCTAAAACATTTTTCAAATAAAGAAATAGCTGGATTTCTATAGTTTTTCTTTATTAATACTGATGCAATGTAGAATAACTTACCGATGACGATATTGGCACTTATTCTTGAATGAAGGGTTTCTTCTTCAGATGCAAGACTTATTACATCATTGATAAGCCTTTCTTCCATCCTGTATTTAAGAGATTTGTACGTGCTGGTCAGGTTTTTCTTTTTATAAAGTCGACTACAGTATTCTTTGTCATCAGTGCTCTTAATACTTTCGATGATGGATTCGAATTCATCCAATTTTTTACTGTAATTAAAGTCGTTCCTTCGTATTGATAATGTTTGTTTAAGTTCTTTCAATACTAATATAAGTTCCATATTTCATTGATTTGATATATTATTTATACACATTTTGTAGCTGATCAACATATTTGTATTTTTATATCTTGTTGTTTTTTAAAACTTTAAGTAATTATTTTATCAAAATATTTAGATTTTTAAATAAATTTATCTTCAAAAAAGTGTTAATGTTGGGTATTTATTATTTTCTTACATTTGTCTTATGAAACAACAAACATACATTTTCTTCTGAAATATAATGTATAGAAAATGTATGTTTTCAGCAATAATTAAATACAAGTAAAATCCTATTTGATTGATTATCTAATTATTGTAATCTATTTACGTTGTAAATAAAGATTTTAGCGTAAGATTATTTAGTGTGTTTTGTTAAGGTTTGGTTGGTTTTTAACTATTACTTTTGTCTTATCAATTAAACAAAACTTTTTCTAAACCACTAAATTAATTCAAAATGGACATAATAATATTAATTCTTATAGCTTTAGGTATTGTTGATGATGACTCTACAGGCTTTTAAGTATGAGTCCGCTCCGAAAAGCTCTATTTTTAAAAATCGCATAAAATAGTACTCTTGGGCTGACGGGATAAAAAATTGACATCTTGAAATAAGGTTTTTATAATCTGACGCCTCGTATAGACCATCACAATTGTTTTGATGAAATTTAGGGCAATATTTGGCAAGTTTTGGCCATTTTCTGTCACAAAATTTACGATTCGGACAAAGTTCACCCATAAACATCTCATGTTGGCCCACATTTGATGTTTGCTTAATCCCCTATACCTACTCTTTGCATTGGGGTAGTGATAACTTACCTGAAATATGGTGGCTTCAACATTGTTTCTTCTCTGTATTTCTTCTTTTGGTGTAGATTCTATTTTCTTCCTGATCTGGTAGGTATCTATTTCTTTTTGCGTGATATATCTGTATGATTCGCCTGTCTTTATTCGCCATTTTTCAGTACCATCTTTACTGATTACTTTTATACTTTCTACTTCTTCACCAGTTTGTGTATCTTTTACTTGCAATGTTTGGTCTTCCGTCATTTCCAACTCGTATCTTCCTTTGGCTCCTTGTATTGCTTGTAGGTTTAAGTCTATATCGTTGTCTTTACAATAGTTTTGATTTTCGGGACTATGGTAGGCACCATCTGCATACACTGATTCTATCTTATCTGATATGATTTCCTGTGTTTTTTCGGTATCTTCTTTTAAGAAGTCAGTGTCAGGAGTACTTACTACTTTAACATTGACATTCGTAATTAAATTTAGATTTTCATCATCGCATGTCTCCGTTACATTCACACTGTAGCCTTTTACTTCTTGTTTTTTTTGTCCATCGTTACCTCCTTTGCTACGGTAGGTACTGTCGGTATCGTGTGGCGATTGTACAGACTGCGCCGATATGGATTCTTTTTCTTTGGCTACTATCATTTTATCTTCGGTGATCTCGTACTGTTCGGTGAATACTCTTTGTAATGTTTTGTAACTGTCTGTTTGTGAGCCTTCGGTTAGCTCTAATACTTTCGATATCAGGGTACCTAACTCTTTTAATTTACTCTTAACTTCCTGGCTCGTATGGGTGTACACTACTTTGTCTCCTTGCATTTTTAGTGCGTCTTCCAGCTTCTCTTTAAGTGTAGCTTCTAAGTGAGCATTGTCTTTTATTTCCTTGTAATAAAGCTCTAACGTTTTATGTATCAATTCGTAACGGCTCAACCATGCTATATTACTTCCCAATAACTTACTGTCCATTCTTATTTTCTTGCCGCTTACTCCAAATTCAATACATTGATCCTTTGTCGTCTGGGCAAATACTTCTGCAAATAGATTTTTCCGTTTTCCTTGTCATAAGCTGCTACATTGTGCCGAAATAGATAGTAAGTGGATTCTGTAGGTATGGTGTCGCTTAAATTTAATAACCCTAATGCACTTCGATATAACAAGTTGAATCTACAGTTTTCAAATATCTTCTCATCACTCAAACCATCTGCTTCCTTCAATATCATCATCCCTATCATTACTCGTATGGATGCATTTGGTCTGCCTTGACTATCACTATATAAAGGACTGAACAACTCCTCGTCTATGCGCATAATCACTTCTTTGCGAAATAGATTATGCCAGGCATCAGGATTTTCATACACTGTTTGTACCTTGCCACTAAATAATGAAACAGGGCTTGAAAACATATCCAACTGTAGGTGCTTTGATGATTTTTTAGCATCCGGATTAAAGTTATTTTGATATCACAAATTTAAAACATATGTTCTTTTTTATACTATATTTGTGAATCAATTATTAAATACTTTTCGGAGTGGACTCAAGTATAAATAAATATTCTTTAATAAAAATAAACGGGTGCGTATGGAGGAATGGCGAGCACCACTAGGTCAGTGCCTTCCTCCATATTTCAGATAAAAGTATTTGGAAACCGTATAATCTCAACATTTTTAGGTTCATGCGAAGGTTTTCTGACCATTTGATTTAGAAAGCCTTCGTATTTTTTACTTTAGATTATGTATAAAATTTCATCATTTAGCTCCAAGCGGTAAATTTAAACATACTCTTATTCTGAATGAAACAATTTGGCTTTATCCCATTCTTGTATTCTCTGGTTATAATTTTTTTTTGCATCTCTTAGGCCTGCCGATTAGGCATAGGATGAAACAAAACAAAGTGAGTTTTTAATTTAGTACCATTTTTTGGGATACGTTCCACAATTTTAACTCAAAAATTTTAAAGATACCCCAATTACTTCAATTGATCGCATTTTATGTAGCCGCTTGATTATTTGTCCAAAAACATATTTAGTATGTCAGCTTTGGACAAAGCTTTCGGTTCATAATTAAAAAAGGTACGAATCGTACCTTTTTTTTATATTTTTGAGTCCACTTCGAAAAACACTTGACAAGGGTTGTAAATAAATATTAATGTATAATACATTAATATTCAATATATTCATTTTATTTAATAGAATAATAAATATTTGAATATTAGTATTCATTTTTGTAATATGCTTGAATGGAACAGTTCAGCACCCGAGGGGTTTAAAACCTTCAAAATAACAATAATTTATAATAATTGAAGCTATTTCATTTGAAATAGATAAGAAACTTAAACAATTTCGAATAACTTAAATTATTTGTTTTCGTAGTCAACACATTGTAAATACATCATTTTGCTTAAGCACCAATATGTCATCCATCATCCTTTATTAATTGAGGTATAACATTGGTTATATTCATTTAGTTGGATTAAGTACGACGGCACGTTTAATCTTTATCCCTTAAGTTAAAGTGAAAAAAAGGGAAACAGGTCTCGCAGCGAATCTCATTTTTAGAGTTTTTGTTCAAATTTTAAAGTATTCCCACCAAAACTATTATATGGCGTTGACATTCAAATAAATAATGTGAAAAAAATCTTCCTACACACAAAGTTTTATTACTTTTGCGCTTCTTTTTAAAGTTGATACTTTACTGAATGTTTTCCACCAGAGACAAAATAGATTTGAGTAAGCTACCCAAGCACATTGCTATCATCATGGATGGTAATGGAAGATGGGCCAAAACACATGGGAAACCAAGGGTTTTTGGACATAAAAACGGAGTAGTTTCAGTCAGGGAAGTAACAGAAGCTGCTGCGGAATTAGGAATTGAATACCTTACTCTGTATGCGTTTTCTACTGAAAATTGGGCAAGACCACAATTTGAAGTCAATGCACTCATGACTCTACTTGTGGAGACAGTCAAAAGCGAGGTGAAGACATTAATGAAAAACAATATTCGTCTGCTATCCATTGGTGATTTAGGTAAGCTGCCGGAAAAAACGAGAAATGCTTTACTCAGAGCAATAGATGAAACCAAAAATAATACAAGAATGTCTCTTGTATTGGCACTCAATTACTCTTCAAGATGGGAAATTGTGGAAGCGGTAAAAAAAATATCTCAGGAAGTGAAAGCGGGTACTATCGTTGCAGATCAAATTGATCCTGCTCTTTTTTCTACTTTTTTGACCACCAGAGACATACCTGATCCAGAACTTATGATCAGGACCAGCGGAGAAAGGAGAATCAGCAATTACTTGCTATAGCAAGCAGCCTACGCTGAATTGTATTGTACAGATGTCCTCTGGCCTGATTTCAGAAAAGAAGATTTCTATCAGGCTATCTTTGACTATCAACACAGAGAGAGAAGGTTTGGAATGGTCAGTGAGCAATTAGAAAAATCATTTTAACAACATTAAGAAAATGTTAAAAGAAAATTTGATAACAGCGGTTAGAGTAACTATAGCGTTTGAAACTGCAGAACAAGTTAATAGCAATTTATGAAAATTTATTTCAGGTACATATTTTTTCTAACAATATTCTCCATTTGTATGTGTGCCGTTGCACAAGCACAGCAAGAAAATACTGTGATAGACTATAGCAGCAAAAATACATACGAAATCGGAGGCATCACCATCATAGGTTCAGAAAACAGAGACCGTAATGCAATAAAATCTATCTCCGGGCTACGTGAAGGTGGCAAAATCCAGATACCTGGTCCGGCAGTTGGTGCAGCTATCAAATCACTGTTGAAGCTCCGCTTATTTGATGATGTTCAGATATATGTCGAAAAGACGGAAGGTAATGTGGTATTTTTAAAAATGATCCTGATCGACAGACCTGCCCTCTCGCGATGGTCATTTTCAGGAGTCAAATCCGGTACACACGATGATCTCAATGAGGCGCTAAAAAATATTCTCACAAAAGGCGGTATCGTCACTGATGATCAGAAAGAACTGGCTAAAAGTAAAATTGTCAAGTATTTTGTTGATAAGGGAAAGCTCGACACTGAAGTCAAAGTTAAAGAAGTAGTGGAAGAAGGCAAAACATCTTCAGTAAGGTTGGAATTTGCGATTGATCCCAAAGAGCGTGTAAAGGTTGAAGATATCGTTTTTGATGGAAATAAAACGTATTCTGACAAGAAACTGAGAAAAAAGATGAGTAAGACAAAAAGAGCAGGAACACTGTTCAGAAAGTCAAAGTTTATCGAAAAAGAATATCAGGAAGATTTAAAATCTCTGACCAAATTTTATCAGAATGAAGGGTTTAAAAATATGACCATCATTTCAGATACAACATATCGCGATGCCGAAGGTAATATCATGGTTAAAATCAAAATGGATGAAGGCCGTAAGCATTATTATCGAAATATCACCTGGAAAGGTAACTCTTTATATACAGATGAACAGCTGTATACGGTTTTAGGCATCTCCAGAGGTGACATATACAACCCCGAAATGCTGACTAACAGACTGAAATTCAGTCTTGATGGCAGAGATATATCTTCCTTGTATCTGGATGACGGATATCTTGGTTTTGATATTCAGCCTACAGAAATAGCCATAGAAAACGACTCCGTAGATCTCGAGATGAGGATATTTGAAGGGCCACAATTTACAGTGGAAAATGTAGTTATCAAAGGAAATGACCGCACCAATGAGCATATCGTACGTCGGGAAATAAGAACCAGACCCGGTCAAAAATTCAGCAGAGGTGAGATCATGCGGTCTCAAAGAGAAATCATCAATCTGGGATATTTCAATCCTGAAAACCTTGATATTGGCACCAATGTAAACCAAAACCGAGGTACAGTAGATATTGTATATACTCTCGAAGAGAAACCTTCGGATCAGCTGGAATTATCAGCCGGATATGGAGGATTTAGTGGATTGATTGGAACACTCGGTGTCGTCTTTAATAACTTTTCTATCGGCAATATTAAAAATCGGTCCACCTGGAGTCCACTTCCTCAAGGTGATGGTCAGAAATTGTCTGTACGACTACAATCCAACAGCAGGTTTTTCAGATCATACAACGCATCATTTACTGAACCATGGCTCGGCGGTAAAAAACCGCGATCCTTTACTATAGGCGGAGTACATACAGCTTTTGATTACTCTCTGTCAGGGCAAGGAAAACTCGGCATCACAAGAGGATTTATTGGAATTGGATCTCAGTTGAAATGGCCGGATGACTTTTTTGCAAGTAATACCACTTTGAATATTGAAAAAATAGCTTTGGATAATTTTAGGTCCGGTGGATTTGCTATATCAAAAGGTACATTCAACAACTTCAGTATCCGACAGACTTTCACCCGTAGTAGTATCAATGATCCTTTGTTTCCACGCCGTGGATCTAGGATGACACTTTCATTACAGGTGACACCGCCGTATTCTCTATTTAGAAAAGAGAAATTTTTTGAAGTCTCAGAAGCACAAAAAGAAGAAATACGTCGGGAACTTGCATTTGAAAATGGACCTGCGCGTCCTGTGGATGAAGCATCTGTAAATGCAAAAATTGAAGAGTTGAAAGAAGGAAGCAAATTCAGATATCTGGAATACCATAAGTGGAAGATCAGTGCAGAATGGTACTTCAACATCGTAGACAAACTGGTAGTAGCAACCAACATAAAAATAGGTATTTTGGGTGCATACAATCGGGACATAGGCATACCACCATTTGAAAGATTTGAACTGGGTGGAGATGGTATTAACAATCAAAACGCCGGATTGCAGGGTAAAGAAATTATAGCATTGAGAGGCTATGATACCCGAGATATCACCGGCAACGGAGAACAAACCAATACAGGAGGATTTCAGGGAGCACCTATATATAATAAATATACTGTGGAGTTCAGATATCCACTATCTCTGAATCCGAACTCGACCATCTTTCTCACCAGCTGGATTCAGGGCGGAAACGCGTACCGGTCAGCCAAAACCTTTAATCCTTTTGATCTGAAGAGATCAGCTGGATTTGGTGCCAGGGTATTTCTGCCCATGTTTGGATTACTTGGGTTTGACTACGGTTGGGGATTTGACAAACAAGTCACAGATGGTAAATACGGAAGATTTAATATTGTCCTAGGTTTCGAGCCTGAATAATATTAAAATTTAGTTAAACCAAAAATTCTAAGTAACAACATACACTAATTATCCAGTCTAATAACAAACGTTAAATTTTTAAAAACAACTTAAACAAAATGAAATACGCACTTTTTACAATTCTGTTTTCGATTTTTACTTTTTTCACTGCAGATGCTCAGAAATTTGGATATGTCAATACTCAGGAGTTATTGAGCAACATGACCGAAATGAAACTGGCAGACAATCAGATACAAGCTTTTCAAAATGAACTTGTATCAAAGGGAGAACAAATGGTGATAAAGTTTGAAACAGAATACAAAGCCTATATGAATGAAGCCAATGGCGGTACCCTTTCTAAGGTGCAGATGCAGCAGAAGGAATCTGTATTGGTCGCCAAGCAGGATGAAATCAAAAAATATGAAGTAGAAATTCAGCAAAAAGTGGCTGCAAAGAAAGAAGAACTGTACAAACCTGTAATCGATAAAGTAAAGGCAGAAATCGAAAAATTGGGCAAAGCAGGTGGATATACCATCATCTTTGACTCTGCACCAGGTATGATCCTTCATGCTGCAGATTCTGAAAATCTGATGCCTGTATTGAAATCAAAATTAGGTATTCCCTGATATTTATAAAGAAATAGTTTAAATATTTCTACTTTGTCACCTTCAAAAATCAAAGTGAATTACACTTTTATCAAAATGTAATAGACCCGATAAATGTATTGGTTATTTGGGGTCACAACTGTTGGGTTAACCCAACAGTTTCCAATCAACCAGAAAGTCCGGGTAATTTAACAAATTACAAATATTTAAAAGCTCTTAAAAGCCTGAATCAAATGCAATCATTTGATTCAGGCTTTTTACTACATAAAAATCTAAAATGAATTTCCTATTCCAGACCAAATTTACTGCAAAATAAGGCACTATGTTCATTTTTGACTTCGCACCATAGCGATGCTATGATTTGTCGTCAAAAATGCTTATTTTATTGTACTTTTGATCTTCATTACGGAACTCATTTTAGATATTTAGGTACTATTTATAGTATTTGCTATTATGGCACACAGTCGGTTTTTCTCCTTGTATCAGTAATTGATACGATTTTCCAAAAACCATTTATTTTGGCCATTAAAAATACGTTGACGCCACAGTGACTGAAGACGTCATTCAAGTAAAATCTGTAAGGTGTCCATGCCATCGCCAAATCCCTATCAATTTTGATGTCTATACTTGTGAGTCTTTCGTCATACTTCACACCTTGTCGTTTAGTCCCTATAGTATTTAGAAAATCCTGTGCAGACTGATCTCTGACTCTAATACCCGCATCTGTTAATGTGACGACAGACTTCAATACAAAATTTTCAGCAAAAACTGATCTCACCATAGCAGAGTCAAATATGGCCATCCCATCAAACATGGTCAAAATACTTTTTTTTATAAGGTCCTCATCATCTTGAGCATTTAAGTGATAAGTTGGAAAAAAGGCACTAAATATCAAAAATAGGAGTAGATAATAATTTTTAATTTGGCTCATAATGAAGGTGTTTATAAAAAAAAATACAATCAAAAATTAAAACATCCTGCAAATAAAATATTTTCAAGCTGATGTTTTATATTTAATACATTAATTTTGCTAAAATTTTCAACAAACATAACTTAAGTTTGTAAAGGATAAAATTAAATCGATTTATGTCAGTATATAAAACCATAACACCATACGAAGACGATACTTCCAAAAAAGGTCAAGTCACAAAGATGTTTGATAAGATAGCACCTTATTATGATCATCTCAACAGAGTCTTATCATTGGGTATCGATGTTTTGTGGCGCAAAAAAGCTATCAGCATTTTGGCCAAAGAAAAGCCCCGAACTATACTTGACATTGCTACCGGCACAGCGGATTTAGCGATAGAAGCTGCTCGTGTGATCAAACCTGAAAAAATCACAGGTCTGGACATATCAGCCAACATGCTCAAAATTGGAGACCAAAAAATCAATAAACTCGGATTGAACGATATCATTACATTGGAACTCGGAGATAGCGAAAATCTGAAATATCAAACTGAAAGTTTTGATGCTGTGATGGCAGCATTTGGTGTCAGGAACTTTGAAAATCTGGAAAAGGGTCTGGCTGAAATGTACAGAGTGCTCAAGCCAGGAGGCACCTTATTAGTACTTGAATTTTCCAAACCGAGGCATTTCCCCTTAAAACAAGGCTTCAATATATACTTTAAAAACATTTTGCCCGTTATAGGTAAGATAAGATCAAAAGATAATAAGGCTTATAAATATCTGTATGAATCGGTACAAGTATTTCCTGATTACGATGATTTTATAAGTATTCTCATCAAACTTGGGTATTCCGAGGCAAATTTTAAAGTATTAAGCGCTGGCATATGTTGCATTTATTTTGCAAAAAAATAGTCTTCATCATAGTTTTGGTTCTCCTATCAGAGGCGTCTTATGGCCAGGTGAGTGGTAAGGATAATCGTAATTTTAAGGATTTCAATAGAAAATCATATTACTTCGGTATCAACATAGGATTCAACAATTCAGGATACAAACTGCACCAATCCAGTTTTTTTATCAACAACGACAGTATCAGGGTCACTGAAGGTCTTAATGAGATAGGTGTCAATATGCACATGATCACCAATCTGAAATTGGGGGAATATTTTGATTTCAGGTTTTTACCGGGTTTCTCTTTTGCTCAACGTGGATTTGAGTTTTCTGCCGTGTCTACTCAAGAAAGAATTGATGTCAGAAAGATTGAATCCGTATTTTTTGAACTTCCATTTCATCTGCGGTTTAAATCTGAGCCATATAAAGATAAAAGGATGTTTGTAGTAGCCGGATTAAAGTATAGCTATGATGTCCAGACCAACTCTAAATCCAGAAAGACATTGCTGAAAATAGCCCCGCATGACTTTCAGTATGAGGTAGGAGTCGGAATGCAGATGTTTTATCCATATTTTATATTTTCGCCTGAGATAAAATTTTCCAGAGGCATATCCAATATATTACTCTACGACAGGGTACAAAATGAAGCTCGTGTCCTCGAAAACGTTGCATCACAGATATTTACGATATCATTCAATTTTGAAGGGTAGAAGACTAATATAAATGAGTGAATGATGAAATATAGAAACAACCCAATTTTAATTTGTCATTCAGAGCATTTGATTTTGGTAAAAGTAAAAATTTCTCAAAACGAGTAATTTTCTACAAAAATAGGAAACTAAAAAGTTCGTGTATTTGTTATCCTGTCAAATAGTTATTAGTGATGAAACAAACAAATCATGTAGTACCTTCCGAAACCCAAGGTAGATGGACTGTTAAGAAATCTGGTTCAATAAGAATTTCCAGATCATTCGATCGCAAAGAAGATGCAGTTAGATACGGAAGAGAATTAAGTAGAAGAGAAGAAACTGAGCTATATATACATAAAAAAGATGGATTGATTCAAGAGAGATACTCTTATGGAAAAGATCCTTTTCCACCAAAAGGATAAAAAATGGCAAAACACCATAATTATGACATAAATATATTTGTTAATTGCCCATTTGACGATAAATACTTTGACCTTTTACAAACGCTTGTTTTTACCATTACCTATTACGGATTCATTCCCAGAATTAGCTTAGAAAGTTCAGATTCAGGTCAACCAAGGCTTGAGAAAATTGTTCAGTTGATTTTGGAATCCAGATATTCAATTCATGATCTTTCAAGATTACAATCTAAATCAATTAACGAGTTTTATCGTTTAAATATGCCCTTTGAACTTGGAGTAGACTATGGACTTCGGAAATTTAATCAGGAATATGCAGACAAAAGGTCACTTATTCTTGAAACCGAAAGATACGATTACATGAAAGCTATTTCCGATATCAATGGATTTGATATTAAAAATCACAATGATACCCCATTTGAACTCATTCAATGTCTTAGATCTTGGTTTTCAGAAACTTTGAAAGTGTCGGATTTAAATGGGTCAGCTAAAGTTTATATTGATTTTCACTACTAACCGACTTAAAAAATAAAAAAGCGGGTTAACCTCAAAGATTAACCCTTTTGTCATACCTTTTGGCTACCAAACACACTAAGTATGACAGTCAAAGATAACTCAAAAAAATTAGTCGGTCAGCCAATTTTCAAACAATTGATTGATTTTATACCAAAAGATAAGTTTGCAGTATTAGCACTAACCCACAAAACAGATAAGCATTATAGGTCATTCCCTGCTTGGACGCAACTGATCACTATGCTTTTCGGAATATTTAGCAGATGTGATTCTATGGGTGAAATATGTGATGGAATGATGGGAATGCAAGGTAAATTAAATCATCTTGGACTTAAATCGTCACCTGCCAGAAGTACTGCTGGTGATGGATTGAGAGAACGAGACAACGTGTTTTTTGAAAAGCTGTACTTTGAACTTCTGCAACATTTTAAGCCAATTTTGTCGGTCAGCCGCATTAATAATGTATCATTCAGCGACCTATTTATCTTTGATTCGAGTACCATTAGACTATTTTCTGATATTATGAAAGGTGTGGGGCGCAATCCAAAGGATGACGGCAGGAAGAAAGGTGGGCTCAAAGTCCATATGCTCATTGATGCACACGCTGATACCCCTGCGTTTGTAAAGATCAGCGAAGCCAAATGTCATGATAAAACTTTTATTCAATACCTAAACCTTCCCGAGCATAGTATGGTGGTGTTTGACAGGGCTTATAACCATTACCTCCAATTTGCTAAATTTACAGGCAAGAAGATCAATTTTGTATGTAGATTGAAGAAAAATGCAGTGTATGACATCATAGAACAAACATATTGTAAAGAACTGAACGACACAGAATATGGTGTCTTGAAAGAAGAACACATACACCTTAAATACAAGGACAACGGAGAAGAAAAAGCGTTGTGCTTGAGGAAAGTCACGTACAAAGACGAAAAAGGAAGGGTATATGAGTTTATCACCAATAACTTTGAAATAAAAAGAGAAGAAGTAGCTTATATATATAAACTCTGGTGGAATATAGAGCTCCTGTTCAAGAAATTGAAACAAAATTTTCAATTGCACTTTTTCTATTCAGAAACAGAAAACGGGATAAAGACACAAATATGGTGCACATTGATAGCACAATTACTACTCCTGATACTAAAAGTAAAATCCGAAACAAAAAAGCCTTCTCTACAGTGGCAGCATTGGTGAGGATCCATATGATAAGCCTCATAGATGTAATCTGGATGGTTGAAAACAGCCGCAGAACTTATGTAAAAGCCACAAAGACAAAAAATAAATCACCCTGTCCTCAATTATCGATCTTTTAAAATATGGGGGTACTAAAGGAAGTCTTAAACAATGGTCATTGACAGTCAGTTGTTTATAGGTGAAATTTGATGAATTATAATTTAAGTCGGTTAATAGTGATTGATTTTATTAATTTTAATACTTGGTTGTTTCAAATAAAATTGACAAAATATTTATTGTCCCACAACTCAAATGATTCAGAAATATTTGCTAAAAAAGAAATTGAAGAAATGACAATACCTGAATATATTGAAAGTATAAATGCCTGGAAAAACAGAGGGTAACTTAGAGTATGTTTAAATTTATATTGCTTTATAATCAATGTATTATGAACCTGACCTAAAAATGATAGCACTATATATTTCACTTGCCGCCTCTAATGAAGTTTTAAGACCGTTTACCTCCGGCCTGTAAACAAAGTATTGGCATTTCTCTGACCATAGTCGTATTTCAGGAAGCTGAGGGTGCTTGATTTGACTCCTATGAAAAAACTATACACTCCATTGGATGGTGCCCAGGTAAAATTCATCTGCCAGCAATGGAGGTCTCTGGCAAAACTAAAATAGGGATAAACAAAAGATTTTGATTTAAAATCATAAGCTATATTACCTATATTCATATTCCAGTTTTTGGTCAGAGGGATAGATCCTGAAATGTTGATCGAATGACTTTGGACAAAAAAAGTATCCTTAGATTTTAATCTGGCAATATCGAAGTTGAAGGCATGTGAGATATTAAAATTTTCAAACCACTGAGCCAATGAAGTTTCTTTTTCAGCCTCTTTTTCTTCAGATGGAGGATCAGGATTCTGTCCGGCACTTCTGTCCTGCGAAGGGGATCTTGATGGTTGGGACGACTGCTGAGGTAAAGGAGTAGCATTTTTTTGTTTGGCCCCTGAAAATATCTCTCTGATACGACCGAATGATATGCTGGTAGAAAACTGCCCCGAGAAATTGACAAATTCGATAGGCCGTTTTTTATTGTCCCAAACGGTTTCCTTGGTCCTTCTGTTGTTGACATCATACACATATGGACTATAGGTAGCCCTGAAATTAAAATTGGTAAGTCCTTTGAGCACAGTGGTATTTCCCGAAACAAAAATATCACTGAATTTAAATGAATCTGCAATAAAATTGTATGTACCATTGACACTAATATTGTCAAATAGACGTACAATTTTTTCCGTGGAATCTTTTTTAGACCAGTGTTTGGCTTCAAAAATATTGGTGATGCCGTAGCTGATACCCCCTTGTTCTTCGAAGCCCTGCAGTTTACCAAAAGGACTATTGCTGAAAATGCTGTAAGTTCTGGGATTGTTGAACTGCGGTCGGGTATCAGTATTTACAATCGCTTCGTATCTTTCTTTGTTTCCTGGCTGATAGTAAAAACTCACATTAGATTTTGCCACATGCCTGACACCCCGTATCAATCCCTTACTCCATTTTTTTGTAAAAAATCTCTGTGTATTGAGTGAAATGGCGGCTGTAAAATTGCGGTGGGCATTAAAACCTGAAGTAAATGATTCGGTCGGTGCTTTGAATCCCAAAGTATCCCTGGTGATGGCTTCCCTGATGACACTATCAGGATTGAATGTAAGATTGTATTTTTTCAATAACCAAGTTTCATCAAAGTTGACTGAAGGAGATATGTTTATATATGTAAATAATCTCGTATTGAAGCTTAATGAAGCACGCTGTTGTAAACCTGTCTGTATATCCTGCAGTGTCTGATTGGTAAATAAGGTAGTATCTGTGGTTTTTACAAAATTTCTGAACTCTGAGCTATAGGTCAAAGCAATATTGTCAGACCACACTTCTTTAGTGCTGTTTTTGCGTTTGAAGGGATAGATCGTATTCATCCTGAGACTCATATTGGGAAGAGTGATATCCATGACACGGGTCTGTGTATTCTGACTATGTCTGAATTCAGCATTGAACCTGAATGGTGTCCCGGGCATATCATGCGATAATGTAAAATTGGACGAATATGTATTGTTCAGTGCAGCAGCGGGGTTTTCAAATGTCCTCTGATCATATCTGTTGGTCTGGATATTGATTGAGCCACCTAAATTTCTATAAGGATGAGCCTTTGAATCCTGCCTGTGACTTAT
Organism: Saprospiraceae bacterium; assembly: GCA_016713025.1. NCBI lineage: Bacteria > Pseudomonadati > Bacteroidota > Saprospiria > Saprospirales > Saprospiraceae > Saprospiraceae bacterium. The sequence goes on from JADJPZ010000003.1 coordinate 221,875, forward strand.
ACTAATAGAAAATGATTTGGCTGAGACCTTTGAACCATCCTGATCATTGTCCCTGATGTTGTTGGAATAGCCGAAGAGCACATTGCCCGAATATCCATACCTTTTTTTATAAGTAGTATTGACACGAACACCATGTGATCCTCTGGTGTAGATATCACCTGTCAAGCGCATATCCATATGTTCATTGATCGGCCAGTAATATCCTACTTCCCTGAATCCTAAGCCGAGTTGATCATTGTATTCATAACTTGAAGGGAAGATCAAACCCGAAGATTTACCCTGTATAAGTGGGAAGAAACCGAAAGGCAGAATCAGAGGTGTAGGAATTTTGGCTATTTCAAGTTGTGCCATACTCATGACTGCGACTTTATTGGGAACAAATTTGCCGCGGCTTGCTTTGATGCCGAAATGCGGAGGGTCATGCGTACAGGTGGTGATGATGGCATCTTCATTAAAAATCTCATCATCACTTTTTACACCTGATGTATCTGTAGCACCGGTAACAAATTTTGTTTTGTCACCTACGATATTAAATTCACCTTGCTGTGAGATCGCATGGTCCACCAATCCTTTTTTGGATTTGAAATTGTATTTTATTTTTCTGTATGTAAATGTATTGTCACCATCAGAAAAAGATGGTTTTTCTGGATTTATTCTGACTTTAATACTGTCTTTGGTGTGGAATCCTTCTATCAGATTATTGGCAAAGTCGATGACCATATAGTTGGCAGATAACTTAATTTTTTGATACTCGACTTTTGCACCTCCGTATAGGTGTATTCTGTCATTGACCAGGTCCACATGAGATGAATCCTGAGCCTCATAAAGGACTTCATCATCCAGAGCGTCCTTAGAAATTTTGTAATCAGCAACTGAATTGCCCGGTAAGGAATCTCTCAATCCGGTAAGTGAATCTCTTTCAGATACAGAATTTACAAAATCTTTTGGGACAATTTTAGAAAAATTTGATTTTAAAGTATCAATTGGAACGATTATTGTATCAGATATATTAGAATTATTTTGAATACGTAATTGCCGGTTATTTTGGGTAAATGAAATTTCCAAAATACACATTAAATAAAATGATACTATATAAATTACTCTATTCAAATAAATTATGAATTATATATAAAATTAATTTAATACATTTACATTTTCAAACGGACAAAAATACACCAATGGTCTCAGAATTCATTCAAAAGAACGTCACAATCTTACGGATATTGCTATTAATAACGGGATTGATCTATTATGTGTCTTCTACAATGCGGGCATCTGATGTTAATTATTTGCTAAATTCAGCTCCACTTTCTGGAGATAAAGTGGTTTTAAAAAATAAATCAGAAGCTCCGGCGTTGAATTATTCAAAGCACAATTTACCCAAGAAAAAAGGTATCAGGGTAGTCATCGACGCAGGTCACGGAGGGCATGACAGCGGTGCTGTGGGCAAAAACTCTTTGGAAAAAGACCTCGTTCTCAAGATGGCTTTAAAAGCAGGTGGCATTATTGAGAAAAGATTTCCAGATGTTGAGGTATTCCAGACTAGGACATCTGATGTTTTCATTCCGCTGTTCAGAAGGATTCAATACGCAAATGAGTTGAATGCGGATATATTTATTTCAGTACATTGCAACTATATCAGCAATCCTAAAACAAGAGGCACAGAAACCTTTGTCCTCGGACTCAACAGAGCAGCTGACAATCTTGAAGTGGCCAAGCGTGAAAATGCTTCTATGCTCCTGGAGCAGAATTATCAGGCAAACTATGAGGGATTTGATCCCAACTCTGCTGAAGGGCACATTGTGACTTCTATGTACCAGAACAATTACCTTGAAAAGAGTATCGAACTTGCTGCAAACATAGAAGATCAGTTTGGTCAGCGTCATTTGAGTAAGAGCAGAGGAGTTAAACAGGCTGGATTTGCCGTATTGCGTCGGTCCAGTATGCCGGCAGTACTGCTTGAAGCGGGATTTCTGAGCAACGAAATAGAAGAAGCTTTTCTCCTATCTGATGAAGGACAAAATGCCATAGCAGAATCCATTTCCAAAGCATTTGAGACATTTTACAATAATAACCTAACCAAAAATTCAGAGATCAACAATAAAGTTCAAAACCTGTCAGAGATCGTGGCAGACAACGGCCTCAGAAAAAATCAGCAAATTCAAACGGGTAAAACACCTCCAGCTAATCAAAAGGTAGTAGTTGAAAGCTCAGACTTGCCTATGCAAAAATTTAAGGTACAAATTGCCGCCATCAAAGGAGAAAATATCGACATGGATAGCGAGGAAATTAGAAAAATAGGTGCCCTGACTGTCAAAAAAGCTCCTGAAATCAATAAATACATGGTCGGGGATTTTGTTAGCAGAGCATCTGCTGAAATAGCCCGTGAAAAACTCAAAAACCTTGGATACACAGGAGCCTTTCTTGTGGCTTTGGTGGACTGATCTTATACTAAACAGAAAATTGATTGCGTAAATTTATAATCATAATTATTTAATTTACAATATATTATGATTGATATTTTTCGAAGAATATTTTTTGTTCACTATATATTTATCCGGAAAAATATTGCGTTTTGCATTGATACGTATCCGTACAACATGCCAGCGATGAGATTTGGATGCTCAGGTTTCAGTTCGACATCCAAAATCCATTAATGCTTTAGTCCTTTAATAAATATGTACATGTTGCACTTTTGGCAAATGTAGAAAGGTCAGTAATAACTGTATAGCTTTCGGTTAACTGCATTTGTTTTGCACTTGCTTTGAAATATATGCCGCAAAAATAAATCTATTGCACCCATATAAACTATTCTTCTGTGTACTACATATAGCCTCTCAAAAGCACTCACTCTGAATATCAAGTAATTGAAAAATAAAACATAAAAAGTAATTCCAATTGCGCAGAATTATGTGGATAACTTTTTTTACACCCCACTTTTTTAACCACTTCTGAGCAATGTGGGTTAAAATCAATACATTATGAACCTGACTTCAGAATAATCGACTTTTTAGTTCAGCAGCCTGACAAGCACAGACCGTCTCATTCTTGTATTTATACCATCAATACTTCGTTCCAACTCTTTGAAACGTTTTGTTTCGTTTATCAGCACATAAATAATGGGTAAAGTCCATTTACCTCCAATCAGTTCCATTGTTCGGGTAATAGGACATTGAGATAAATCTGACTTTTTTTTATTTGCCATAATCATTTATTTTTCAGTATTACACTACTTTATATTACTACTTTCCATTTTAGTAACTACTTGCAAAAGTAAAGTATGAGATGTATGTTTGCAAAAAATATAAAATAAAATGACGAAAGTTTTTTCAACTTTAACGTTCAATAAAGAGAAGATATTAAAAAATAGATTGGTAGTTGCACCAATGACGACGCAGCAAAGCAATCCAGATGGTAGTATCAGTAAAACCGAAGCGGATTGGCTTACAAGACTTTCAGAAGACGGCTTTGGAATGGTCATTTCTTGTGCAGCATCTATATCTGACACAGCTACCACATTTTACAACCAATTGAGTTTGGCACATGATAAGTTTATCCCTGACCTGAAAAAATTGGCTGATAAAATGAAAATAAACGGAAGTATTAATATCATTCAACTGTGCCACGCAGGTTCCAGAGCCGTTGAAGCACTCACAGGTGAAAAACCTCATAGTGCAAGTAGTTATGATTTACCAATGATTCCAGGATTTGTTCCACCTATTGCTTTAACAAAAAATCAGATTGAGCAAATTGTTGCTGACTTTGCCAACGCTTGTGCAAGGGCAGAAAAGGCAGGTTTTGATGGTATAGAAATTCACGGAGCAAATGGATATTTGTTCACACAATTCATGAGCACGATGACAAATTTGCGCACAGATGAGTATGGCGGAAGTTTGGAGAACAGAGCAAGGTTTTCAAGAGAAGTCATCAAGGCTTGTCGTAATACAGTTTCCCAAAATTTCATTATTGGTTTCAGAATAAGTTTTGAAGGTGCTGGTTTAGAAACAGGTTTGGATATTGACGAAAACATTCAAATTGCCAACTGGCTTTTGGAAGACAGTATTGATTATATTCATTCCTCGCAAATGCACTATGCTGTAAATACAACAAAGTATCCCGAAAAATCAACCATTGAATATTTAAGGAAAAATTTAAACCAAAAACTTCCTTTGGTCATTCCGGGAAGCATTTCAAGTATTCAAGATGCAGAAAAAGCAATGGAAATGGGTGCCGACATTATTGCCATTGGAAGAGCAGCCATTGGCAATAAAAACCTTCCCTATCATTTTGAAAACAGGCAGCCCCTTCCCAATCATACACCTTTTACTGAAAGTCACTTGAGGAAAATTGGTGTTGGTGAAGGACTGATTGACTATGTGAAAAACGCTCCACCTTTAAGAAGTTTAAATATTGTTCAACAATAAATCTCACTCGAAATGAATATAAACGCAATCATTGCTCAATATGATTTACAGACAAGTTGGTTTCTGAACGCTTTGGAAAATATTTCAGAAGAAGAAAGTAATATGCCATTTGCTGAAAATCTAAATTCCATAAAATGGGTGGCAGGACATTTGGCAGACGCAAGAATGACAATTTTTAGTATTGTGTCGGACACTCCGATAAACGAAAATTATAAAAAACTCTTTGGTAAAGGGACTTTTTCCCAATCAGATCTAACATTTCCAACAATAGAACAAATAAAAAACGACTGGGCAACTATTTCTTCTGATATAAAAATGACTTTGCAAAATTTATCAGAAGAAAAACTACTTTCAAAACCACCATTTCAAACTTCTATTCCTGACGGAACTTTACTTGGACTTGTTGCTTATTTTGCCATACACGAAAGTTTTCATATTGGACAGCTTTCCATACATAGAAAACTCATAGGAAAAGAAGCAATGACAATGGGACGAAAATAATGAATCCAGGCCACTATTTACAAGGTGCGAATCTCTTACTCAATCGACACAAACCACAGGATAGCCCCATTTTAGTACATCATTTTACCAATTCAATTCCTGTTTCTGAAATAGTAATAATCCTTTGTTTGAAGAGATTGCCGATACTTTGTTTGAAGGCTTTCTTACTGATCCCAAAAATTCTGTAGATTACTTCAGGATCAGTTTTGTCATTGTAAGGTAAAAAGCCACCTGCTTTGGTAAGTAGTGTCATGATAGATTGGGCTGTGCTATCGATCTTTTCATAGCCGGGTTGATCTAAGACTAAGTCAATTTTCCCGTCTTCCCTGACTTTTTTAATAAAAGCCTTCATTTTCTGGCCGGTAGAAAGTTTTTTAAATACTTCATTTTTGTACAAAACTCCCTGATACTTGCCATTGACGATAGCCTTGTATCCGATTTCTGTCGGTGTCCAAACTATGATGTCCACAGGTTCATTTTTTACAAATGGCGGTGTACCAACTGTAAAAAATTTCTCGAGTTTCATAGAAGCAGTAATGCGATCTGTCACTTTATCGATATATACGTATACCAGATATGATCTTCCTTCTTCCATCTTGATTTTCTGTTCACTGAATGGAACTAAAAGTTCTTTGCTAAGTCCCCAGTCCAAAAATGCGCCAGCGTTTTCTATTTTATTGACTTTTAGCCATGCAAAATCACCTACTTGTGCCAGAGGCCCTTCTGTAGTGGCCACATATCTCTCTTCTCCATCCAGATAGACCATTACAGTGACTTCATCCCCATCTTTCATGTCAGATGTTACATATCTCTTTGGCATAAGAATCTCACCTAGATTTTGTCCATCCAGATAAACTCCAAATTCCACATGTTTGACGATAGTTAAAGTATTGATTTTACCGAGTTGTGTCATAGTTAGGTTACTGCATTAAAACTTCTTTCCTCCTGGCATGCCTTGCATGAATCTCTCCATTCCCTTGCCTTTACTCATCATGTGCATCATCTTCCTCATGTTGTCAAACTGTTTGATAAACATATTGATTTCATGAAGATTTTTACCGCATCCGATGGAAATTCGTTTTTTCCTGGACATATTCAGAAGATCAGGATTGGCTCTTTCTTTTGGAGTCATAGATTGGATTATGGCTTCAACTTTTGAAAAGGCTTTGTCATCAATGTCGAGATCTTTTGTCATTTTAGACATCCCCGGTATCATATTCATGAGAGACTTGATGTCACCCATTCTCTTTATCTGATGCAATTGACCCAGAAAGTCATTGAAATCAAATTTATTTTTTTTGATTTTTTTCTCTAATCGGGCAGCTTCTTTTTCGTCAAATTGTTCCTGTGCTTTTTCAACAAATGACACAATATCACCCATACCCAGGATACGTTGTGCCATACGTTCAGGATGGAAGACATCGAGCGTATCCAATTTTTCACCTGAGCTTACAAATTTTATTGGTTTTCCTACTGAATATTTGATAGATAGGGCTGCTCCACCTCTTGTATCACCATCCAGCTTTGTAAGTACTACTCCATCAAAATTGATTCTTTCGTTAAATGAAGCAGCTGTATTGACAGCATCCTGCCCTGTCATGGAGTCAACGACAAATAGTGTCTCGGTAGGATTTATTGCATTTTTGATGTTTTCTATTTCCTGCATCATTTCCTCATCGACAGAGGTCCGTCCGGCAGTATCTATGATCACTACATCGTGTGTATGACTCTTGGCATACTGGATAGCATTGAGTGCTATTTGGACAGGATTTTTACTTTCAGGCTCTTTATAGATATGCACACCTATTTGATCTGAAAGTACGGAAAGCTGGTCTACTGCTGCAGGTCGGTATACATCACAGGCTACAAGCAAAGGTCTTTTGGATTTTTTTTCTTTCAGAAACTTTGCCAGCTTACCCGTAAAAGTGGTTTTACCTGACCCTTGCAGACCTGAGATAAGCACCACACCAGGATTACCTTTGATATTGATGCCTTCAGACTGGCCTCCCATCAATTCTGTCATCTCGTCCTGAACGATTTTCACCATCAATTCTCCCGGCTTGATGGAAGACAGTACGTTTTCAGTACCGAGTGCTTTGTCCTTTATTTTGTCGGTAAACTCCTTGGCGATCTTATAGTTTACATCCGCAGCTACCAGTGCCCTTCTGATTTCCTTTATGGAATTAGCTACATTTAATTCAGTAAGCTTGCCTTCGCCTTTAAGACTTTTGAAAGCAAAATCAAGTTTTTCACTTAAATTTTCAAACATGAAATTCAGAATTTAAGCCGCAAATATACATTGTTCCTGCCATTAGTTTTTTATCATTCCACATTTTAAGATGATAAATTTTAAAAATTTAAAAGAAAATAATCAATCTCTTAAAAAATATCACCCAAATCTATACTTTTACCTTTTAATCCAATGCCGTTTGGATAATGCCACATTATGAAGTCCTTCCCTTCTAAGGGAAGGATTTAGGATGGGTATAAACAGATAAAAATTCTTATCTAAACGATATTACCTTTTAATCGAAAAAAAAATTAGTGATATGTCTTCAAACCGCAGAAAGTTTTTAAAACAAAGCGCTATTGTGTTGCCATCCATTGCATTACTAGCTTCATGTGACAATAAGGCGGCCACAAAAGAAACCAAAAAACCTATTGTAGTTTCTACTTGGGATAGTGGTCTGATGGTCAATAAAGTAGCTTGGGAGATCATGAAGACAGGTGGAAAAGCCATAGATGCTGTAGAAAAAGGTGCGAATGAGATAGAAAATTCTATCAATTGCTGTGTTGGCCTTGGAGGCAACCCTGATCGTGATGGCAGGGTCACACTTGATGCATGTATCATGGATGAAAAATACAATTGTGGCAGTGTTGCTTTTTTGGAAAAAATTAAAAATCCCATAAGTGTTGCCAGAAAGATCATGGAGAAAACCCCTCACGTCATGCTTGTCGGGCAGGGTGCATACCAATTTGCCATAGAAAATGGATTTACATCTGAAAATGGTGAGCTTTCAGCAGATGCAAAAAAAGAGTATGAAAAGTGGCTTGTAAAATCAGAATACAAGCCTGTCATGAATATAGAACAACAACAATCCAAAGCTTTCCAAACACAAACTGCGCCGGCAAAACTTGATAACGGAGACACCAATCATGACACCATGGGCATAGTAGCATTGGATAAAAACGGAGATTTGTCAGGATCCTGCACTACAAGTGGGATGGGATTTAAAATGCGCGGCAGAGTAGGTGATTCGCCCATCATCGGCGGTGGTTTGTACGTTGATAATGAAGTAGGGGCTGCAACGTCTTCCGGTCAGGGAGAAGAAGTGATCCGTATCTGCGGTACCCACCTTGTAGTAGAGCTGATGCGGCAAGGCAATAGTCCAGAAAATGCTTGTAAAATTGCTGTAGAAAGACTCATCAAAATCAATCCGGAAAAGGCAAAAAACTTTCAGGTAGGTTTCCTGGCACTCAACAAGTATGGTGAGCATGGGGCTTATTCTATTCAGCCTGGATTTGTATATTCAGTGACAGATGGAGATGATGGAGGCAAAGTTATTAAATCAAAGTCACACTTTAGCTGACAACAAAGCCTTTAAAATACTCTAAGCATAGGTGGTGATAAGTTGTTTGGTAATGCTATGTTTGGGATTTTCGAAAATTTCAGTCGCACCACCCTGCTCTATTATCCGACCACTATCCAACACTATCACTTCATCGCTTATATATTTAATAAGCATCGGATCGTGAGAAATAAAAATAGTAGTAAATTGATATTTATTCCTTAGTTCCTCTATTAAGGTAAGGATTTTAATTTGATTTCCCATATCAAGGGCTGAAAGTGATTCGTCAAATATGATGACCGAGGGACTGAGGAGTAATGCTCTCGCTATTGCCAGCCGTTGTCTCTGCCCACCGGAAAGCTGTGATGGGAGTTTTGTAAGAGTTTCTTCAGGAAGCCCAAATTCAACCAACGTTTTCTTAATGAGTTCTTTTTTGTCTTCTTCAGCAGGTGCAAGTCTGTATTGATCAATCACTTCTGATAAAATATCACTGACAGAGTACAAAGGATTAAAAGCATGGTACGAATCTTGTTGAACAAGTTGTACTGATCTTCTCAATGCTTTATTTTGTTTAAAGACATCAACATTGACCGGGGTATCATTTACTAAAACACTTCCATTAGTAGCATCAATAACTCCTGCCAGAATTTTAGCTAAGGTTGATTTGCCACTGCCCGTTTTTCCAATAACACCCAGTACTGCTCCTTTATTTACAGAAAAACTGATTTCCCGTAAAATTACTGATGTATTTTTTTTCGAAAACCACCAACCGGAGTTGTATGATTTACATATTTGTTTGAGCACTATGAAGGGCTCAATGGATTCAATTTTGGTTATTTGTGTTTTTACTGGCAGTGTCATTTTAAAATATGACTCCACATAATCTTGGAATGGAGCAGCGATTCCGTTTTGATTGGAAATGTCATCAACGATCAGCCCATCCTTTATCAGTACTATTTGATTAGAAATTTTACTCAATAATCTGACATCATGAGAAATAAAAATCAGAGAACACTTATTTCTTTTTTTGATATCAAGCAGTAAGTTTATAATTTCTGATGAAGTAGAGGCATCGAGATTTGAAGTTGGTTCATCAGCAATGATGATATCAGGTTGATTGGCTATGGCTATGGCTATCACAATTCTTTGCTGCTGACCTCCCGAAAGTTCAAAAGGGTAAGCATTCAAAATGTGTTCAAAATCATCAAATCCTACACTTTGAAGTAAATCTATGCATTTTAGGTTTAATGTTGCTTTAGAAGCTTTAGGTTGGTGGATTTTTAATATTTCCTCGATTTGTTTACCACATTTTATTACAGGATTCAAGGCAGCATCCGGATTTTGGAATATGATCGAAATCTTATTGCCTCTGATAGTAGCATACTCCTTTTCGGATAAGCTTAACAATTCACTTCCATTAAAATTTATTGAACCGGAAATTTTCAATCCATCAGTTGGATCATGTAGGTTTAAAATGGAAAGAGCCGTCATGGACTTGCCGCTTCCTGACTCTCCGGTAATCCCCAGTATTGAATTTTCTTCCAATTCAAAATTAATATCTTTCAAAATCGGAATTTCTCTTCCATTTGAAAAAAAATCAATTCTTAGGTTTGAAATTTTCAAGAATGACATTTTGTTCGCTTGAATTAAACTGTAAAGTAATGAACAAATTTTAAATTAAGTACAATAAAATAATCATACTTTGATTTGTCCAAGATATTGGTTTAATCAAAAAACCCCTGCAAAACTCTTTACAGGGGTCTATGGGGTCAATCAACTACAGTATTATTTATCTTATATTCAACATCTTCATCGTCTTGACTTCATTACCAAAAGTGATATCATAAAGCAAAACTCCTGACCCATTGAGCTGGTCAGCGTTAAGAATGATAATATTTTCACCTTTGTTCATATATTCTTTACACGAATAAATCACCCTACCAGTGATATCTCTGACCCTTACAGCAACTTCCCCATTAGATGGTATAAGGAATTTGATTTCTGTGCTTTGATTCCATGGATTTGGTGTATTACCAACGATCATAAACTTATCAACATCAATTTCAGCATTTCTAAATCCTAATGTATGCGTTTGATCTCCTTCGGAATAAAGCTCAGGCTTTATAAGTTTTGTCAAAGAGAGCTTATTCTGAATATTTTCAGAAGACTTTAACTCTATATTGAACATTACATCACCTTTGCTGACTTTGATACCTTCAGGATTGTGCCATGACATTCGTAATATCCCGTCAGCATAGGAGTAATGATAATCATGGACATCCATCATACCTGCATGAATCCTGACATTTTCAATTGCACCGACAAAAGCACTAAACTGAATTCCTGTTATATTCTGGTCAAATCCGGCTGATACCGGTATTGACTTACCCGTCAATGTGCTCACCGCCTTATTCAAAATAAGGTTGTAATCGGCAGCTCTGCTTACTGTGATATTATCATTTACATTGGCTGTATAACTGCCGTTGACATCACCTATCTTCACTCCTACCCAGTTTATCTCCATACTATTGTCAAGAGAATTGATATGATATTTCTCAGGCAATGGTGTACTATGTGGTGAAGAAGGGTCAGGAAACTTATGATTCTTGTCCACCATTCTCCAGCTCTTGTTATCACCAAAGTGGTCCTGAACACCCAGAATTACTTTTCTCAACATAGTAAGGTCAGCTGCTGTAATTCTGTAATCTTTATTAACATCAGCTGCTAACAGTTGATATGGAGATTTGAGTGATTCTATTCCAAGAATATGCCTTTGAATGAAGATCAAATCCATAGTACTTACTCCATCGAGAATACCAGTATTTTTAGCAGGAATGACATCATATTTACCCCCTGTTGGCATGTCAGGAAATTTGTATTTACCATCGACATCACTCATCACAGGAGATCCGTTACTACCTTCCAATACGACAGCAACATCTTTTACGGCCTGATTACTTTCAGTCTTCACATTTCCAGAAACAACAGGACGAAGGGTTCCGCAAAAGTTATTTGGATCCAAAGTTCTGGAAAGAGCATTATTACAAGAAAAGAAATGATTTGACTGCCCTTCATGAAAAAAGTATATGCTAAAGCTAAATACTGTATTAATATCGGAACAATTCCAACGCTTTATATTATCATTTTGATTACTTGAAGAAAATGATGCAATTACTTCCCGATTATCATCACAGTTTGTTGTAATTTCATAATACATTGAAACTGGGGCATCTACAAAAAGCTGATCAGTCATTTCTGGAAATGCTTTGATACATCTAATTCGCAATTGAGTTGTATCTGTCACCTGAACTATGACATCTCTTGTAACTATATTATTACAGGCATCTCTTACAGTGAGGGTCACAGTGGTTGAACCTACAGGATATTGTCCGGATATGTTGAAAGAAGGTAAGTCATTTTGACTATTGCTTAGTAATGTTAGATTACAACCTGTTGCATTATGAAAAACACCTTCAAGGGTACCGATACACTCTTCATTGTCAGCAATAACATTTAAGACAGAAGGACCATTAATAACTGGAGGTTGATTGGTAATCGTAATAGTTTGATTAAAACTAAAAATACCATTATTGGTGCCTGCTAATAGTTGACATGTATCGACAACCCTCCAGGTTCGGGTTATGACTTGCGCACATAAAGGATTTTGAGGTGGCGGATTGTCCGTAAATGAAATTGATACTCTTGAGCAAAGACCTAAAGTTCTTGTAATCCTTGCCCTTCCAGTCCTTGATGTGTCAATACCCTGACAATTGGTCACTGTGATATTTGGAGGGAAAGCAATATCTGCCAGAGTCAATATCCCTGAAATTCTTACAGTAATTATTTGAACACATTGAGTAGAATTGCCACTCCTGTCCGTCGCGACAAATGTACGAATAATCTGACCAGCATTGCAAATATTTAGATTTCTGATCACAGGACCTTCAATTATGGTTAAACCCACAGGACAGTTATCTGTAGCTGATGCATTTCCATAGGTGGATAAAGGTGCATTAGGGTCAAAAGATTCACAATTTACAGTTAGGTTGGCTGGGCATGAGATGACAGGATCTATTGTATCACGTACAGTGACTTGAGCTGTGCAAGTAAGTGAGTCGTTCGTTATGGTATTTTTTACAATCAATGTGACCGTAATAGTTCTATCAGCATCATTACAGAAAAAAGTTGCTGGTGTAACTCTCGCTGTTATATTTGGGCACGATCCCATAGTTCCTGTACTGATATCAGCCGGACTAATTGTCACAGATCCATTTGGACCCAAATGAGCTGTAAAATTGCGCGTAGTACATATTAATGTTCCTGGATCCACTGATACGGTTGTTGTTCTGCTGGCAGTACAACCTTTGATATCAGTGACAGTTACTGTATATGATGTTGTGACAACAGGTGATACCGTAATTGAATTAGTAGTTGCTTGTGTATTCCATATGTAGCTTACACCTCCTGTAGCAGTGAGGGTAGTAGATTCCCCAATACAAATAAGCAAATCTCCTGTTACAGTTACTGTCGGTGGAGTAAATACATTCACAATTTTGCTTGCAGATGCAGAACAACCGCTATTGTTAGTTACAGTTACAGTATAAGTTGAAGTTGCGTTGACTGTTACATTGATAAAAGAAGTGGTCGCTCCGGTACTCCATAAGTATGTACCTCCGCCACTGGCAGTGAGTAGTGTACTTGTAGAAATACATACAGTATCGGCACCAACTATAGATGCTGTTGGAGCACTGCTTATATTTACAACAATACTACTAACGCCGGTACATCCATTAGCTCCGGTTGCAGTAACGGTGTATGTTGTAGCTATTGTTGGTTTTACAGTGATTTGAGTGGTGGTAGCACCTGTACTCCACAGATAAGTATTACCGCCTGATGCAGTCAAAATAGTGGAATCTCCTAAACAAATAGAATTATTTCCGGTGATTTGAATATTTGGAGGCGGTATTATATTTACTGCAGCCGAAGTAGAGGCTTTACATCCATTATTATCTGTCACAGTAACCGAAAATGTCATGTTGACTGTCGGGTTTACGACTATTACTGCAGAAGTGGCTCCGGTACTCCAAAGAAATGACATACCCCCAGAAGCAGTTAACGTAGTGGATCCACCGGAACATATTGATAAGTTTCCTGTAATTAAAGCATTTGGAGGTGTTCTAAGCGTTACCGTCCTTGTTAAAACAGCCGTGCAACCATTTGGCACTGTGACTGTAACAGAGTAAGTTGTTGTAACACTAGGTGATACTCGAATTGAATCAATTGTACTTCCGGTACTCCAAACATATGAAGCTCCTCCTACCACTCTTAGAGTGGTTGAGTCTGCAGGGCAAATAAGATTGTTACCTGTAATTAAAACATTAGAAAGATCTCCTAAGGTAACTCGTATTGTGTCAGTATCTATACAACCAAATGAATCAGTACCTGTCACTCTATACACAGTTGGTGCAGCTGGACTTACTGATATACTCGAAGTCGTCTGGCCTGTACTCCATAAATACGTGGTAGCACCTGAAGCTGTTAATGTGAGAGGACTTCCCGGACAAAAAACGCTTCCCCCACTAATGGTAACAGTAGGATTAGGGTTCACAATCACAGTTTTAGAAGTTATTCCAGTACATCCATTAATATCTGTGACAGTGACTGAATAAGTTGTATTCACGCTTGGAGAAACAGTAATTGAAGTGGTTGTAGCATTTGTAGTCCATCTATAACTTATACCTCCAGATGCAGTTAAAACTGTAGATTCACCAATACAAATACTGGTATCGCCAGTTATGGCAGGATTGATTGTTAATCCATTTACTGTCACCGTTATTGAACTCGATGCAGTACATCCATTAGAATCAGTAGCTGTTACTGTATAAATGGTATTTGAAGTTGGACTTACTGTTATAGACGTTGTAGTTGCTTGTGTACTCCATACATATGAAGTCCCGCCTGACGCTGTCAAAGTAGTTGATTGATTGATACAAACAACAGTATTTCCGGATATTGTAACCACGGGAGGTTGTGTCACAACCACAACTCTTGACAGCGATGCAGTACATCCATTAGTTGCTGTTACAGTAACGGTGTAAGTGGTATTGACCACAGGACTTACATTGATCGCAGCAGTAGTTGCTCCGGTATTCCAAACATAGGTACCGCCACCACTTGCAGTTATTGTTGTAGATCCACCCATACAGATATTTGCTCCGGTAATACCAACCTGAGGAGATGGTATAACAGTAACTATTACTGAAGCTGTATCAGAACAACCAAACGGACCTGTACCAATCACAGTATACTCAGTCGTTTGCAAAGGACTTACTGTAATTGAAGATGTATTCGCTCCTGTACTCCATTGATAACTTGATCCTCCTGATGCTGACAATGTAGTTGATGTTCCACTACAAACATTAGTATTGCCGGAAATAATTACAGAAATTGGGTTGTCAACACATAAATTCCTGCATATGTTGGAATTATTATTATCCTGTACGTCAATTTTGACATTTACGAAATCAGTTTTTCCATTACAATCATGTACCCATAATTGAATAGTTATGTTTTGACCAACATGTCTGCAATCAAAACACATCTTGGTAGAATCTGGATTGGCAGAGAAGCTAAATCTCAACGGCTTCCCTTCACAACATGTCGAATAACTACTAGCATCAAGCGAAGCAGCATTTATACAGACTTTCTCGACATCAGGTACTCCATCTCCATCAACATCCCAAGGCTCTACACTTACACTTATTTTTTCCAAAGCTACGGCTACAGGTTTTCCACTACTCTGTACCAGGATAAATTGATCTCTTGTAATAATATTGCCGCATGCATCTTCAAATGACCACTGAACTCTAGTGATACCTACCGGAAAGCTCCTGTTTGTAATCCTGTTGATATGTCCGACACCGGTTATAGAATGCTCATAACTGCCATCATTGCCATGATCGATTTTTACAAGTCTTCTTAATTGATTGTCAGGAGTACATAAATCTCTTCCAGTAACTTCAAGATTTACAATTGCATTTGTACAGTTACCATCTGCAGTTACAAAAGTGTCCCTTTCAGGAATGTCTCCTACAAAGAATGGAGGTACAGTATTATTAACTTTAATGGTTTGTATAAATTTTTGAGGAACATAGCTTCCGCCTAATCTCTCCATTTCACACCAATCTATTACTGTCCACGTTCTCAATATTTTATAACATGCACCTGTTGCAAAAGTAAATATTTCATCTTTATGAGTAGCCGATGCCATACTGCAAGCTGTCTGACGTATCACAGGTCGACCATGTCCGGCAGGTAAGTTGTCCGGCTCCAGATCAGCTACTGAACATTTGTCTTTTACTTCATAAAATTCATTTGGAAAGTCTACATCTCTTATAGGGTTAAACCTATTTATTTCGTCACTTGTCACTGTAATAATCTGAGTGCATGTCGCAGAATTTACACCATCATAAGCTCTGAATGTTCTCTCGATAGTACCAACTCTACATGGATTTAACTTGAATACCGGACGCAACATACTATCCTGAGGATTACAAGCATCAATTACAGTCGGCCTTCCGAACCTTGTAAGATCCATACCTTCGTAAGCCTCACTGCAATCTAAAGTAGCATCATCCGGACATGTTATCTTTGGAACAAACTTGTCCTGTACTGTCACATTGACCATACATTCATTCCAGTTTCCTGATTTGTCAACTGCTCTAAATACTACAGTATGCGGATTTGTCACCACATCTTCGCAGCAGAATTTTAATGATTCGCTAAATCCACATGGGTTTTCAATTTCAACGATATAAAGATATTCCAAACTTTCATTACCAAAATTGACCCATTTGCCATTTGTATGTTTTGTTCTGACATATATTGAGTCATTCCTTTGATTGATTGGTGTGATGTTTACATCCACAGGAAATCCAGTTTCCCAGTTTATATAGCTTAAAGGCTGGTTATTATTATACCATCTGAATTCTCCTTTTCCAACAGCATCTCTCAAACCAATGATGTAATCTTCAGCTGTATTCCAATCCAGATATTTGTTTAGTACCCACTGATTTTCATTTGCATTGTTCATCTGTACAAGATATCCGCCAACTGCAGCTGCTGTTTTTGCAGCAACACCCGGTGTTGCCCTATGTTTGGATACATAATAGTGATGAGGGGCATTTTTTCCTGGATTTAAAAATTCTCCGACGTAAGTAAATCCAGGAATTTTTGGAGCATCACATGGAAGGCAATTAGTAGGATTCATTCTCCTGATAAGAATTTTACTCAAATCACATTCATCATATGATCCGTCATTGACATGATGAGCATAAACATAGGCTTCACCTTTTGAGTTCAACCCAGCTACAGTTTCTCCTTTGCAAATGGCCGTAGGAGCAGTATTGTCTTCGACTTTTACTGTATATGATATTTGGTGGGAGTTTAGACACTCGTCATAAGCCCTAACAGTGATGACATGTGCCAATCCTGATGCAGCAAGCTTAATCTTTGTAGGTTGTTTGATATTTCTAATAATACCACCCGGATAGATGATATCAATTGTCACTTCATTATTGCAAGTATCTATTGCAACGGGTACAGGAACAACATACTCACCTGCACAATCATGCCCTGAAGTTGTTATTGTGACATTTGGAAGCGGCTCAATTCTTGGGCCTTTATTATCCAAAATTTCAATCACTTGCTCATGTGTTCGGTGTTGATATAATGAACCACACTGCTCATACACGTGCCATGTTCTGATAATTTTTTTAACACAACCTGCTTTTAGCTCTTTATCCGTAAACCATGAAACAATATTACAAATTTCTGTACCTGTAGGGTAAATATGATAAGGTCCATATTTAGGTCTTCCGTATTCGACAGGACTTGGTCTGCCTTCATCGTCCAATTTGAGAGAATCACACGATACTGCTGTCATTTTGATTCTATCAACAGGGAATGTCAATATGCCCCTGGCAACTGATAGATTTGGCCTTAAAACCGTAATGCGCAATCGGCACGTATCTGATCTGTTTCCAAATTTGTCAGTGGCCAGATACACTCTGTCAATATATTTTAGGATAGTGTCATGACAGACGGGTGTGACTGTCTCACTAACGATTACATTTTGTACTGGTCCTCCACAATTATCTCTTTCAAAGGGACCATCAAAGTTAGCTAAAGCAAAACATGTCAATTCTATGTTCTTACAAAGAGATACAGGTGGCATCTTATCTTCTACAGTGATCCATGACCAGCATGAATTACCACTGCATATTTCTATTAATTTTGCCATCACTTTTGTACCGGCATGTTCTTTAGTAACTGTTCCATTTGGAATTGGATTACCTTTGGCATCTGTTAGCATAACCAAATAGGATGTTTCACTAGGCAGGATACCAGCGGCCAGCATTGATGGTGTAACCAGCGTTGAACAATGTTCTCCCAATCCAATTTTATATCTCCACTGCAGACCATAGACCCAGTTGGGGCATTGCTTACAGACACATTTAACTCTCCAGGTGAAGTACATTCACCTCTTGCAAAAACTCTGATTTTTTGATTTCCTGTAACTGTCCACAGTGTATCTAAGATGGGACCTCTATTCCATAATGTGTCAGTGGATTGAGAAGAACCATCAGCATCTACTACCCAATCATAAATAATAGGGCTACCGGAAGTGGAAACTGCAGAACCAACATATCTTGATGACTCACTACCTATACATACTCCGGCAGGGCCATTAAGGCTTACTTTTGTTAAACTACAAAAGCCTGCTAGATTTGATATAGTTTCTGTTTCTCCAAATTTATTAATAAAAGTTACGCTGAAACCTTTACCATCTATTTGAAGTGCTTTAAATACATAATCATCATAATCATCTGTATGATATTGAGTTTTTAGGATATATGGATTAGAAAGTGTAAGGGGATTTCCTCTCGTACTCAAAGTATCATACAGCCCTTCAGACTGAAATACACGCCATTCATCACCTTTGATACCGGCAAATTTGATATATGTTCCAATCATTCCGTTAACTGATGTTGTACCTACAACACACTGACCTGAGCAAAAATCAATGACTGGAGGGCAAATTAACGAAATATCGTATGAACTTACATCATCATCGGTGAGTCCCTTTTTTTCTATAATGTCATTATTGTCAGCTGGTAGAGAACTTAAATCGAAATTCGATTTTTGAATGCCGTATTGATCATATATTTCACCTATAGCAGCCTTATTTTTAATGATAATAGGATGTACTGCCCGGTCATTTACCTGACATCTTATTGTTGCCCTATGTGTTTCTCCCGGTTGTAAATTACCTGGAAAAGTTATTGATTTTTGAGCAACATCACCTGAGAGAGCCCATGAGCTGTCAATCAAAGTTAGATATACTGGCAAATAATCTCTTAGTAAAACTCTGGATACCGATGCCTGACCTAAGTTTTTGATATCAAGAAAGTAATTAACTATAGTACCCACAACCACTCTACGCAGCACCGCATGTTTTCTTATGGACAAATCTATAAATTGCACATTCACTGTAGCCGGATCGTGGTCGTCCTCATCAATTATATTATGATCAGTGATTAAATTATCAGTTTCAGTATTGGGTTGACCTCCTTTATCATTTTTATTATTTCGATCGGGTGTTGAATCAAAATCAAGATTTGCAGAAGTTCCGGAGCACTGCATACCATTGATTTCTGCATAATTCACAATTTGAGTAATAGTGGAATCAGTGCTTAACTTATATTTGATGTTGTAATCCCTACAAGTGTTAGGAGATAAAGTCTGTGTATCTCGATATATTAAGTATTTCCTGTCGGTAGACATAACCCATTTTAAGGAGTTTTCAGCAGCAATATAGGTGAGACTATCACTGGTGTAATTAACAATTTCGATTACTTTTGCATCCAGATTTCCTTGATTACAGACGGTGGATGTAATAGTTGCCGAAGATCCGGGTGAAAGAATTTTATCTTCAGCGAATCTATGCATCAGAGCCAAATCACAAACTTTTGGAAAATCTTTACTAAAACCATCTTCCGGAACATTGAAACAAGTTTTAATATCATTGATTTGAATTCCATTCCCATCGATAGCGGACAGAATGGATGCTTCATTATCAAAATTGATATTTTTGATGCTTGGATCAAATGTCAATGATAAAAAAGAAGTGTCAGTATCACCAGGAATTAATTTTTTATTTTTAACAATTTTAAGTACACCTCCGGCATTTGTCCAACCTGGGTTGACACCAGATTCAAATATATATCCTGGAGGAAGTTTGTCCCCAATCTCTATGGATGACATATCAAAACCACTATTATTTTTCACAACGATCCTGAATCTCACTACATCTGTCACTTTGGCAGCCTTGTCATTCAGTACTGTTTTAGTGATTTTCAAATCACAGTTTCCGGCTGGTGATAGTCCTATGTCAAAATTATGTCTGATATTTTCAACATAAATTTCCATGACACCACAAGGAAGGGTTGCTTTTCCATCACTATTGATATGATCCTGATCGACAACATTACCTGTAAGATTATAGTAATGTGAATTAAATACATAGCTGAAAGTTGATGTATTGAAATGTTTTGGATCAATCCCAACATAGTATTTTCTATTACTAACTATTCCTTCAGCAACATTTGAATCATTAAAATAGTATCGACCGGTTGCATCAGTAACTGTGGACGAGACCAATGTACACTGATCGTCATATAAATGTAAAGAGACATTGGCAATACCCGATTCATCTGCATCCTGAAGGCCATTCTTATTAGAATCAACCCAAATCAGATTACCAATCTCAGTAACTGCACTAGGACAAATAGCCGTAATATCCCCAAAACCTGATGCTTTCCCAAAAAGGACTTCGGTTTGTCTGGTATATAGTTCTTTTGCACCTAATAATGTACCATTACTGGTACTGTATCTGTGTAATCCACCGGAATATGATTCTCTATGGGGATCAAAAACGGCCGAAACCACAGATCCTTGGCCAGGCATCACATAAATACCACCCAAAGTAGTTTCAGGATGATATCCTGGGTTGTCAACCCAAAAATCGTAATTAAAAAACTCTTTGCCAGGGACACTTCTGTCCTCAAGTTCCCAACCATTATCTTTTTTAAATGCTATGATCAAATCACCTTTTTGCTCATCCAGTCTGCTCTCGGCCGTGTTACAAAACATATGCCCTATCCTATCTGATAATGCAAGAATCATATCTCCCTTATCACTAAAATCTATATCCGTCAACCAATGATAAGGTACTGAATTAAGTATTGGATTATCAACCCAATTTGCACCAACGCTTACAGTCACACCTGTCTCTGAAAAAGTCTTCAAAACCGGGTCAAAGACCAATACTTTTGCAACATCTCCTGGCTTTGTGATGCCAAGGTAAATTTTACCCTCATAAAACTTCAGAGCAAATGCATGATATCCCGTGCCTGGTATCTGAAAAGACTCAGTTGATCCTTTTGTAGGATTGTCGATATCAATCTTTACTAATGTATTATTATATATATTTACCACATACAAAAATCTATCATCTGGTGAAACAGAAATTCCTCCTAATCCGATTTTGCCAACCTGATGACCATAGTTACATTTCGTTTCGTCAGTTTCAGTCAATGTACCTACATCAACTCCTAGATCCTTCAAATTTACAAAAAGAGTGGTAGAATACATCCCGCCATTTATCTTTGATATAAAAATGGCATCATGTCCTTCCTTCAATCCGGAATGTTGTTTTACAAATGAAGAACTGAAAATCTCTTTGGTACTCCTTCTGTAAGCAAGACCCCAAATTGACCCTGTCTCTCCATGCATGGCAAATTTTCTGGCACCTGTCAGGGTGTCAAAGCCATATTTGATAGCTACGATAGTGGGTTCAGTTACATGACCCGTGGTTGTAGAACCCCTCACAAAACATGTAGTGATTATTTCTGTTTCTTCATTACACAATGATTTTTGCTCACCAACTCCATAACCAATATTACATGCAGGTACTTGAACAAATTGTACATTTGTGCCATTACTAACACCTGATTTTGTATGACCATAAGGTGATACATCTCCAAATGTCAACCGGACTTTTGTACCATCTATAAGACCAGCAATACTAAAGGATCCGGAATTTCCTGAAATGGCCGAACCAAGTAATTGGTTTTCAGCACCATATGCCTGGACCAAAATCCCGGATTTTCCTATCTCAGATGATTCAAAAATACCATTTAGATTGTTGTCAATAAAGACCAGACCCTCTACAGTTTTGCTGGCGGGGGAGCACTGAGAAAAACCTCCGGTAGGAAGTAACATGCTAAAGATGGCAATTATTACAAATACGTAATAATTTAGTGTCAGGATATGACACAAGTGTTTCATACTGTTTTTCATTATTTGACCTTAGTTTAAAAAAAACATCAAACGATCTGCATGACCGAAATGGCAGAAAATTTGAAAAAAATAAAAAATATTAAGGAATAACTTACTAAAGAATTAACCGAAATAATCTTCAGATGTATTCAAAAAATACTTTACTGTTTTGTGTGGGACACTATTATTTTAAGTAACAAATATAATAGATGGGGCAAATATATAAATTTGTTTTAATATGAAGTATTTTTTATTCAAAAAAAATTAAAAAAAACATTTATATAAAATTTATTTCAGGCTGCATATTGACAACTTATCATACTTTTGTTCCAATAAAAATAAAAATCTATCATGCTTTATTCAAAAATCACACTGAAAAAGGGAAAAGAAATATCAGTTTTGAGAAAGCATCCCTGGGTTTTTTCAGGAGCTATCTCCACCATTGAAAATGGGGTGAAGGATGCTACCATTGTTGAAGTCTTAAGCTGGGATAAATCATTCTTAGGTATGGGACACTATCAAAGTGGTAGTTCGATAGCTATCAGAGTTATTTCTTATGAACCTACAGCAATCGACTTGAATTTTTGGAAATTGAAAATTTCAGCCGCAATACGATACAGAAAAGCTGTAAACTTACCGAACGCAGAAACTAATTGTTACAGACTGATACATGCCGAAGGTGATGGTCTACCTGGTTTGATTGTCGATATTTATCGCGACATAGCGGTGATCCAATGTCATTCTGCAGGAATGTACCTTGCAGCACATGATATTGCAAGCTCCATTTCTGCATGTATGCCCGAACAGATTCGGCATATTTATCTCAGAGCTAAAGATACCCTTCCCGATTCACTAAAAACAGATATTAATGATCATTTTATTCTGGGAAATAAAAATGAAACCATAGTAAAGGAAAATGGAGTTAACTTTAAAGTCAATGTAGAAAGCGGACAAAAGACCGGCTTTTTCCTTGACCAAAGAGAAAACAGATTATTAGTAGGCTCAGTTTCTGAAGGAAAGCATGTGCTTAATTGTTTTTGTTACACAGGAGGTTTTTCACTATTTGCACTTATGAGAGGAGCACTGCAGGTTGACTCTGTGGACATTTCTCAAAAAGCAGTAGATCTGATGGAAGAAAATGTAATATTAAATCAATTTGCCGGAAGGCACCATAGCCACTGCGAAAATGTGATGACCTTTCTAACCACTCCAAATGACATAGAGTATGATATAGTAATCGTGGATCCACCGGCATTTGCCAAAAGTCTTCATAAAAGGCATAATGCTGTTCAGGCATATAAGCGACTAAATAGCTTAGCTTTAAAAAAAGTAAAGCCAGGAGGTATGCTCTTTACTTTTTCATGCTCCCAGGTGGTGGGAACACAGCTTTTCTATGACACCATCGTAGCAGCAGGTATGGAATCAGGAAGAAATATCAGGGTAGTGAAATCATTAAGTCAGGGTCCGGATCATCCTATAGGGCTCTTCCATCCCGAAGGCCACTATCTCAAAGGGCTTCAGCTTTTTGTGGATTAAACCAATAATTTTAACTTAACTGTAAAACTTTTGAACTACCAATAATTCATCTCTTATAATGATTGACAAATTGCCAGCACGATACTTTGGCAGAAAAAACCTTATCTTTGCGCAAATTACCAATATCTGATAATAAATGAGTAAAAATGGCCGTGTGCTGGTAGCAATGAGTGGCGGTATCGATAGTACTGTAGCTGCGATGATGCTCCACGAACAAGGGTATGAAGTGGTTGGAATCACGATGAAAACATGGGATTACGCCAGTGCCGGAGGATCAAAAAAAGAAACCGGTTGTTGCTCCCTTGATTCTATCAATGATGCCAGACAGGTTGCTGTCAATATGGGTTTTCATCATTTTATAGTGGATATTCGTGATGAGTTTGGTGACTATGTCATCGATAATTTTGTAGAAGAATATATCGCCGGCAGAACACCAAATCCTTGCGTCCTATGTAATACACATATCAAATGGAATGCCTTGCTCAAGCGTGCTGATGCTATGGATTGCGAATTTATTGCCACCGGCCACTATGCTATCATCAAAGAGATGAATGATAGAAAATTTATTTCAAAAGGACGGGATGACCGCAAAGACCAGTCCTATGTACTATGGGGACTGACTCAGGAATGCCTCGAAAGGAGTTCATTTCCTTTAGGCACATTTAGTAAACCTGAAATAAGGCAGATGGCCAAAGACTATGGTTATGAAGAATTAAGTAAAAAAGCCGAAAGCTATGAAATCTGTTTTGTACCTGATAACGATTACAGAGGTTTTCTGAAAAGACGGGTTCCTGATCTGGAAGAAAAAGTCAAAGGCGGCACCTTCGTCAATGCTGCCGGGGATATTTTGGGTATGCATGATGGATATCCTTTTTATACTATAGGACAAAGAAAAGGATTGGGTGGTGGTTTTAAAACACCTATGTTTGTTACTGAAATCATACCTGATACAAATACAGTGGTTTTGGGCGAAATCGATGAATTGGTCAGAAATGGCATGACTGTAAGTCAAATCAATCTCATGAAGTATGAAAACCTGATAGAAGGCCAGGAGTCTGTCACTCAGGTGAGATACAATGATAAAGGTGTGATGTCTTCTTTACATGCTGATGGTGATAATATAAGAGTCGAATTTTATGCCAATGTCAGAGGTATTGCTCCGGGACAATCGGCAGTATTTTATGAAGGAGATGATGTAATAGGAGGTGGCATTATCGTAAACAGCTCAAGAAATACGATGGTATAAAATAATTTTACAGAATAAATTACTGTTTTTTACGTTATGCTATGATTATGGATTTTAGAGTATAGTCATTATGCTCTTAGCATCAAAATCATAACATATTCTTAATTACATCTTTTGACATTCATTTCAAAATTTTACTTTATGAATCACAAGTATATAATTACCGTATTCCTTTCTGCATGTATAGGGTTGGGTTTATTACAATCTTGCAGTAAAGTGACAGAAGAAATCGATCAGGAAAGTTTTGGTTATGATTATTTTCCGGTGGCAACAGGAAAAAGCTGGACATATATGTCCGACAGTGTTATCATCAGAAGTAGTGGATTGAGAAGAGACACTTTGAGATCATTTATCAGGGAAGAAATAGGAGAAAGATATAAAGATGCCGAAGGCAAAGATGTGTATAAAGT
The DNA here is from genome assembly GCA_016713025.1 of Saprospiraceae bacterium. NCBI lineage: Bacteria > Pseudomonadati > Bacteroidota > Saprospiria > Saprospirales > Saprospiraceae > Saprospiraceae bacterium. The sequence goes on from JADJPZ010000003.1 coordinate 246,962, forward strand.
ATTCAGGTCATTCAGAAAAAAAGAAACTGACGCATGGCAGAGTCTGAACACCTGGACGGTTCAGATTGATCAAAACAGAGCAATAAGGACAGAAGAAAACTTAAAGTTTATCAAACTCATATTCCCTTTTTCCAAAGGCTTGAGATGGGATGGCAATGCTTTTATCGATACGGACATCAGAGTACAGGCAGGTGATGAAATTATTCAGCCGTATAAAAACTGGAAGTATCGAATCGAAGACACGCAAGCTGAAATAACCTTCAAAGGTCAGAAAACCAAAGCTTTAAAAATAAATTTAGTTTCCGACACATCTATCATTGACTTGCGAAATGTAACTGAGTTTTATGGAAAAGGAGTAGGTTTGATACGCAAAGAAATGACAATTTTTGATACTGACAATTCCAAACCGACAGCGTCATGGAGTGTTAAAGCTCAAAAAGGTTTTACTCATATCCTGACATTGATAGATTTCAAATAAAACTCATCATATGTCATCAAAATATACTCCAATCGGAAAAATAAATAAACCATTGGGTACTCAAGGTGAAATGAAGATATTTATTGAAGACATCTTTTTATCTGACCTACTTGAATCTGATCATATTTTTGTAAAAATCAAAGGATCCTTTGTTCCTTATTTTATAGAAGATATGCGGGAGTCAAATCATTTACTTATCAAAATAGAAGAGATAGATGATCCGGAGTCAACCTTGGCATTGGTCAACAAAGAAATATTTCTTAAGACCAGTATGATACATTCTTCTGCCTTTTCATCTATCAATGAAAAACAGGGGTACGAAGGTTACACTATATTGGATAAAAATGAACGAGTGGGCATAGTAGAAACTATCGAACTAATGCCACAACAAGTGATAGCTTGGGTTGTCGTCAATCAAAAAAGAATAGCTATACCTTTGGCAGAAGGTTTGATACAGGATGTTGATGATCTTAAGAAAAAAATCTATATGGACCTTCCGGAAGGAATTTTAGATCTGTAATTTTGATTATTCATGTTTTTCACCATTTATTGATCTTTTGTCATTAATTTTACTTATTATACCATTAGATCAAAATAAAATTTGTCAAACTGCTTATTTTTGTAGATTTGTGCGTAGAATCTAAAAATCCCGATTTACAAAGAATGTGGTTAAGAATTTTATTTTTGTGTATTGGTGTGATTATTTTTAATCTCATTATTCCTACGAGTATTTGTGGACAAAATGTCTATTTTAAATCTTACGGAGGGGTTTTTTATTATCAGGGGGATCTCACTCCTAAGCCTGTGGACTTAAGTTTTGGGCCTGGCAACTGGGCATGGGGTTTTTCAGCCGGATATGGACTTTCAAAGTTTTTAAATATTCACCTTCTGTATATGAACGGTAGTATTTCAGGAAACGATGCTCTGTCTGATAACTATGAAAAAAGGAGCCGCAACTTAAGTTTCAAATCTCCACTGATAGAATATGGCACCTACTCTGAAATCAGGATAAACCACTTCTGGAAAGGCTTGGATAAGTATAAACTCAGATTGAATGCCTCTGCAGGACTAAATCTGATCACCTTCAATCCTCAGACAATCTACGATCAAAAGTGGGTTTATTTACAACCTTTAGGCACTGAAGGACAAACTCTGCCTTCTGGCGACCAGCAGGCATATAAACTAAGTAACTGGTCAAGGGCATTAGGCTTAAGTGTAGAGTTTGATTTTTCAAAAAAGATAGCTCTTGGTATAGAAGTAAATGCAAGAAAAACCTGGACTGACTATCTAGATGACGTAAGCACTCAATATCCTGATAGAGAAGCTATGATAACGGCCGGCAATATCCTAGGTGCAAAACTCTCTGATAGGTCGGGAGAGTTTTTGGGAACAGGCGTGCCTAAAAATGCTCCAAATACACCACGTGGGCGTTCAGACAAAAATGATTGGTATTCTTTTTTTGGAATGTATCTGAAACTTACATTTGGACCATCGTAATACTTCAAAGTATTTCTTCGATTTTTTGGGTGTATCCCATTTTTTCACTGAAATTTTGTAAACTGCCCGAAACCCTCATTCCCAAGCATAGCTTGGCAGGCTCTGAAGGGACGACCCACCCTTATAATCCTAACTATAAAGATAATCCACTAAATTCAGATCTTAAAAATTATATAATATAGTGCAATTTTGGGATACACCCTATTTTTACAATTTGTTACAGCCACAAGCAATTTCTTAAAACATAATTTATTTACCTTTATGCCTAAATCAAGGATTTGAAGAAATTAAGAAAAATAAGGCAGCGGATACTTACTGATGCATTTAACGGATTTTCTATTGTTTTACCAAATAAGTTAAGATTAAAAGGATCGGACTTTTTAGCAATCCTTGCTTTAGGTATAGTCAGTATCGTCTGGGGTACTACATGGGTTGTCTCAAAAGAAGGTGTCAAGTATATTCCGGCACTACAGATGGCCGGATTAAGACAATTTCTTGGTGGTAGTTTATATTTATTATACTTTATTATCCGAAAATATCCCTTACCAGAAAAAAAAGACCTGTTTCCGCTTCTTGTGCTTTCTATACTCAACTTTGTTTTTAGCAATGGCTTGAGTACCTGGGGAGTGAAATACATTTCTGCCGGCCTGGGTTCGATCATCGGAGCAATTTTTCCCCTTTGGATAGTCATTATTGGCATACTTGGAGATAAAACAGCACCTCCCAACAAAGCCATCTCGGGATTGATCATTGGGTTTGCAGGGATATGTATTATTTTTTACGATCATCTGGAAGATTTTATAAATCCGGATTTTCGTTTTGGTATCATGCTATCTCTTATTGCTACCTGGACATGGGCTTTCGGTACTATATACACCAAAAGACACGCCAAGGTATTCAATCCATATTTCGGTCTTGGCTTCCAGATGACACTTTCCGGTATCATACTATCACTTGTATCTATGACAGATCCTGCTCACACTCCGATACATGAAATTCCGGAAGTCACCTGGTTGGCTATATTTTACCTTGTCATTTTTGGTTCTCTGATAGGCTTTATATGTTATCTGTATGCTTTGCAGCATCTCCCAACTGAACAAACAGCCATCTATGCATATATCAATCCAATCGTGGCCCTCATCACCGGATGGATATTCCTGGATGAGCAACTAAATCCTGTCATCATAGGAGGATGTTTAGTGACACTTTCAGGCATTTATTTAGTCAATTCCAGCTTTAAATCCGGCTAAGGGTGAGGTAGATTTCAGCTTGCTTATAATACAAGGAATTTATGATAAGTAAAGCAAAATCAATCATACTCTCTTCAAAATTTAGACCTGAAGAGAAACGTATTGGTTTATCCGGGGTACAACTGTTGGGTTGACCCAACAGTTTCCATCAACCGGAATGTATACATAGTCTGACGAAGTAAAAGTAAGTTGAACCTTTTGTGTGTTTTATTTTATTCTGATAAACTTAATACTCTGATCACCACTATGATGATGCAATCGCAATATATAAACGCCTGGTTTGATGTGGTCGTGTAATGTGATAGTGGATTCATCTTCTATAGAAATATTTCCTGAACCTACACTTTTACCATTGATATCAATGATAGAATAAGCAAGATGACGTAACACGGAAGTTGAAGTGTTTTTCACCACCAAAGTATGGTACACAAGATTGGACAATAGTCTGAAAGTAGCAAAAGACTGGCTTTGGGTTTCATATTTTTTAAGATGGATGATACTTTGTCTGTCTGCGTTATATGTTTCAGATAGTTTGTTTTTTTCAAATCCAATTTCCTTTATTTCCTGATCATGATCATCCAGGATGACAGAGAGCAATATTTCATTATTTTTGACTTGCTGCGCAACATTGCTGTAGCCGATTATACGCAGAAACTGTCCATCAGCAAATACATCACTTTCTGTAAAAAAATCGGAGATCACCTCTGGACGATGTCCAAATACAGTCTCTGCTTCAGGTATATCCAAAAACAATTGAAATCCGTCTATAAATGCATTTTCTCCAGCCCGGAGATGTAAATAAGCTTTCCCGTCCTTCTGTTCTCTTTCCCAATGTATTAAAAACTTTTTCTGTGTACGGTTTTCCACTACCTGATCTTGAAGATTTAAGGCTGAAAAGTTTACATCGCCCATCTTTATTGCTACAAAATCAGCATTAAGTACATCTCTTTGAAGTACTCCGGTTTCTATTTTACTGATATATTTATAAGGATTTTTGGGATCAGGTATACCGTTTTCTTTGTCTAAAAAGACCCATGATGTCAATCCTTTTGGAAATTTATCTGTGATGCCAAGAATGAGCTTTCTTATTTCTACCAAGTCACCTGCAGTGATAGAAGACGAGCTGTTGACATCAGCCGCAATGAATTTGTGAGGATTGTCAAATGGCTCAATATCCAATATATGCCGTTGAATTTTGATGAGATCAAAAGTGGATACTCCATCTATGGGATCCGAATTCAAAAATGGCTTTATCGTATATGCCTGACCTGGCTTGAGTTGTTCCGTCAGGTATTTTCCCGTTTGATTATTTGCTGACACAATACGTTGAGACTCCGGTGTTTCTATATTGACTTCAATATTTTGTGGTACTTTCCCATTGCTTGTAAAGATGGAACCTGCAATACTTACGGAAGTGATGACATCAGGGCAGTGGTCTGTATTGTCCTGCAATATAAGCTCGATGATACACGAATCCTGATTGCTGTTGTGATCTGTGACGGTCATAGCAAGTGGAATTTTGGCAGATTTTCCATCGGGGATATCACCACAATCAAAATACAATCCTGAACTCCTGATTTGAGGTATCCATCTTTGCGCTTTTCCGGCTTGATATTCTGTCTCATTGCTCAATACTCCTTTTCCCTTAAAAAAGTGTGACGAATGGATCATGGAAGATACAGGCACCTCGCCACGAAAGGTAAACAGTAAACTATCTTTTGAAGTACAATTATCTGAACTACCCTTATTAAAATCTTTGGCCCAAATCTCTACTGACCCTACACCCTGCATCAATGAAATCGTCAATGATGAAAGGCAATATGGCACAGGATTTTTGCAATCTTTGACAGTGATATATTGTGAACAAGTATTGAAATTGCCGCATTGGTCTTCCACCTTCCAGGTGATTTTATGTTTACCTAATGGCAGGTCTCCCTCAAAGTCATTTTTCACTCCTGTAGAGTCAATCTTTCCGTCGTTGAAAATATCAAGTTCAAACTTCCAAATCAAATCAGACACGGCCGTACAGGAATCCTTTGCACTTTGGGATACACTGACTCTACCAGTTCGACATTTGTCATCATACGAACAAACGATCGTATCCTTGCATGCTTTTAAAAATTCAGGAACATCGTGGTTGTGCAATTTTATGATCTGTATATATGGTCCCCACTTGCCTTTGAAATTGACAGGAGCAAACTGGCACCAATCGACCACAGTCCATTTCCTTATGATTTTCACACAGGCACTGTCTGCAATATAGAATGGTGTATCTTCATAGGTGGCAGCAATCTGCCCGCATGCGTCATTTGTAAATGCCGGCCTTCCCGTGATAACCGGATCAATGCCTGAATTTCTGCAACCTTGCCCAATATAATCTTTTGGCCATATCAGTTGGGATGGATCATTACCGTTAAATGGATTTGGATTTTTGACCGTGATGACTTGTTTGCAGGAATCCATCAATCCACTGCTATCTATTGCAATAAATGTTCTGATGATCGTTCCTGTATCACACTTGATATCTGCTATGAATTTATGGGAAACAGTTACTTTACAATTATCTTTAGCTAAGCCATCTTTACCGACGATGCCATTGTGGTAGTGGTTTATTACTGTTATATCTCTCACATCCGATTGCTTGGTCACTACCCTACCGTAAATGTCAAGTTTGTTTAAATCAACTGCTTCAGTACAGGAAAGAGTTAGATTGGGCGGGCAAGTAATCGTAGGTTTTAGCTTATCTTCAATGATGACTTCAACCATGCAGGTATTGTTATTCCCATAGATGTCTGTCACCTGAAGTGCTACCATCACGCGTGATCCGATTTCTTCACAGCAAAAATCCACATGATCAGCAAAAACAGTATTGAATCCGCACTTGTCCGTCATTTTTCGCACTTTAAAGGATGCTATGCCACAATTGTCTATACTGCCGTCGTCAAAGGTCTGTGCTAATGCCCTGCCGGTACCGGTTATACCAAGAGAAACTTTTGTCACCTGATCGCATGATACACTTGGTGCTATCTTATCTTCTACGATGATGACCGTCCTGCAAGATGCTGTATTTCCGCATGTATCAATAGCCACATTGTTTAAATAAAAAACTCCTACAGGCAGATTGGAAAGGTGATGTTTACCTGCCAGAAATAATATGTGTTGCTGAAGATTATTTCCAATAGTATCTTTCAAAGTATAATGTAAAGAAAATTTATTGCAATCGGTACCTTTAATCAATTCCGGAATGATGGTCTGTGTAGATGAACAACTGTAAACTCCTGTCTGAATTCTTAGTGAATCCACACATTCGATGACAGGTGGCTTGGTATCTGAGACCATGATGATCTGGTTTTTCGTAATGCTTTCAGACGTGCACCAGTCTATCACAAACCATGATCTCGCAATCTTAAAAGTACTGCCACAGAGATCAAATCTGACATCCGTCATCTTGAACTGCAGGTGAGTACAAAATCCAATGCCAGGTATACCTGTAGTATCCGGTGAAGGATGACCATTGGGCAAAACCGGAAAACTCTGACCACACTCCAATGCAGGTCTCTCTTTATTGTCGTAATGCGGTGGAAAAGTGACAGCCGACAATGGTACTCTTTTGACTACAATTCTTTGATCACAAGTGGACACATTACCTTTTGCATCTGTGGCTTTCCACTTTCTGATGACTGTTCTGTCTGCGTCACCGACACAATTGGCCTTAAAAATTTCTTCAGTATAATCCAATGTCACATTACTACAGGCATCCCATCCTGCGATGACATATCGGTTACCCACTGATGAAACAATAGCTGAGCCAGCAGGTATGGGAAGACCAACGCTCTCAGGCGTGATTGATTTTGTACATGGGATGGTATCATTTCGGCAAACGAACAAAGGCGGAAAGTAATCTTCCACCTTAAATTTTCCCCAACAGATATTGGGCGTACATTGATGACCCAATCTGTAGGTGATTTCTCTGTCTATATGATCTCTTGTGAGTGTATTGTTGGGTATGATTTTACCTGAAGCATCATACAGTGTCACGATATAATGGCTCAAAGGTGGTGCAGGGTTGGGCTGAAGCATGGCTGCTGTGACTACCTGGATACAGTTTTCATTGAGTGATATATTGATATTGCTGGCACAAAACAGCGGTGGTGCAGATTGTAAGGTGATGCGGACTGGTGCAGGAGTAGGACCAGTGTCTGGTACTAAGAGCAACTCAAATTGCCGATTTATATTTCTGTCAGCATTGCCAGGAACATATACAATATTGTTGAATTTTGCATGCGAAAACCTGACTGTTGTCAAGTTTCCAGGCTGAAAAAAACCATCGCCTATCCTAACCCAAAGCCCATCACTCACTTCACCTTCGATACTCGCATTGAGTATATTTAATGTCAAAGATTGATTGATACAAATAGTAGTATCACGCCCTGCATTGACAGTGATACCCATAGCTGTGGATGCACTATCATACCAATATAGTGACCCAAAAGCCATCGCTGTGGACAATACAAGTGAAAATATGTATCCTTTGGTACTCAACTAAATATTATGTTTTTATGCAACGTATTAATAATTAAAATATAATTCAATACATATTATAAATATTTATAATACAATAATTATACCAAAGTAGACAGATGATGGTGAGTGTGCCCGGTTTGGTGGGCTATTAATGCAATAATTTATTATCCTACTATTGAATTTCAGATTCGTGAAATTCAGGATCGCAGATGCCATGCGCGACAATCTGAGTAAAGATACTTCTGATATTAAGTTCACAAGATGGTCGAAGTTTGCAGCTTCGGTCCCATACATCAAGCATTTGCAATGCGTTGAATATCATTGTCTTTTTGATTATGTTATTGCAACTTATATTGAATCACAGATTCTTAAGATATAGGATCGCAGATGCAATCTGTGGCCACCAGACTGGTGTAGTAGCTATATGATACAAATCATTCTCTAAACTGAACCTGATGGTCGAAGTTTGAAACTTCGATCCCATATATTAAGCATTTACAATGCGTTGATTGTAAGCAAAATACTAAAATTGCGTATTGCAATATTCATCTGTGATGCACTATTTTTCTTTTGCCAATGACTCATCGTTTCATAACTGTTGTTACCTTTGTCATGTTGATACATTTTTTGAAGAGAAACACCCTGCATTGAAAAATATATTCTTTATTATACTTTATTTGATCGGACTTCATTTACCAATAAATGCTCAGGATGGATATAAAATACCTGACAAGGTTAAAAAAATACTTTTTCTTGGCAATAGTATAACATATGGAGGTCAATATGTGGCTTACATTGAGACAATGCTGACATTACATCATTCAGATGTACGGTATGAATTTATCAACGCAGGTTTGCCAAGTGAAACTGTTTCCGGATTGTCAGAAAAAAACCATGCAGGTGGCAAGTTTGAGCGACCTGACTTACATGACCGACTGAGCAAAGTGTTGATGCTTACAGATCCGGATCTGGTGATAGCATGTTATGGTATGAATGATGGAATTTATTTGCCTTTTGATGATCGTCGATTTAAAAAATTCAAATCAGGTATCATCCGGCTGCACGATCAAATTACAAAAACCGGGGCTTCTATCATCTTTTTGACACCACCTGTGTATGATGTACGTAAGAATGTGGCTTACTCTAATGTACTCGATTTATACTCTGATTGGCTTATTAGCAAAAGATATACTTCCAAGTGGGATGTTGTCGATCTCCATTGGCCCATAAAAAAATATCTTGAAGATCGACGAGCTAATGAGTCTGGTTTTGCCCTGACACCGGATGGTATCCATCCTGATGATACAGGACACTGGCTTATGGCCAGGGAAGTTTTATTGTATCTGGGAGTAAAAAACGTAGCACAAACAGATGACATCAGTACTTTGCTGCCACTTTACAAAAATGGACAGACTATTTATCAACTTATTTCACAAAAGATGAACATAACCAAAGATGCATGGTTGACAGCCGCAGGACACAAAAGACCCGAAATGAACAAAGGTATCCCCCTCGCTGATGCCAAAAAAAAGGCATATGAAATAGAACTCCAGATCAGGGATTTGCTGAAATAATAAGCCCATCGTTTTGATCTACCACAAAGAAGATGATTAATTCTACTTTGTCACCTTCAAAAATCAAAGTCAATTACACTTTCATCAAAATGTAATAGGCACGGTATATGTATTGGTTATTTTGGGTCACAACTGTCGGGTTAACCCAACAGTTTCCAATCAACCAGAAAGTCTGGGAAATTAAAAAAGTTGTGATGCGCTATTTTCCCTGGCCACTTGCTCATTGATTCATAACTGTTGTTAACTTTGTTAAAATTTTTCTTGTATTTTGATAGTGGTGTATGTTTGAATAAAAAAATTCATAAAATACTGGATCGCAGATGCAATCTGCGACCGTCGGAGCTTCCGAAATAATATCATATCTATACGATACAAATCATACACTTAAATGCTTCAGGTCATCACCTGAAGGATATATATCGTTTAACTTTGTACTACAAAGAAATCAAAGTCATCAATGTGAAGAGATTACATTTGAGCAAAAGAAGTTGACTTGGATCCGTACCTAAAAAAGTTGCACCCGTTGTTGAATTAAGAGTATGTTTAAATTTTTATGTTTGAGCGAAAGTGAGAAAATTTAATTTTGGACAAGATGAGTAAGTGGTCTCGTCATGGACGAGAATCGAGTAAAAAATTTTACTCGATAACGAAGGAACTGCGAACTACGGCTCGCAGCGAATACTGAATCTAGCAGGAAGCTCAAGCATAGCTTGATGCGGTACGGCGAAAAATATAACGCTGGCTAAAATAAAATTTGCCACTTGGAGCCAAATGATAAAAGTTTAAACATACTCTAAGTTTGAAAAATCGCAGGATAAGTATGTACTATACTTGCCGATGATAAAAATTATGTTGTCATCAGGTAGAGAAGAAAAGTCTCCTCCGCCAAAGATGACAGCTATCAAAAGTGGGCATTCCCACGACGGTAGTTGGTAGATATTGGGTGTAGTGTGGACATGGATTATGGCTGCGATGGTTCTAGTGCATCAGGAAGCAGTATACCACAATCATTCATAAATGCATTTGGATATAGCTCAGCAAGCAGAACAAGTTATGGATCAGGTAGTTACCAAACAGTAGTCGCCAATATTAATGCGGGTAAACCTGTGATTTTGGAAGGATGCAGAACTCGAAGTAGAAATTTCCCATGGCTTTGGTATACTTACTCCAACTGCCACGCATGGGTTTGCGATGGATATAGACAATCATCAAATAATTGTTACGGATATTTACACTTTTATATGAATTGGGGTTGGAATGGCTGGGGAGATGGTTGGTTTGGGTTCAATGATTGGAGTAGCCCTAATGGTACTTATCAATATGCACAAGACTTTACACATAATATTAATCCATAATTTCAAAATAAAATAAATTAAAATGAAAACAAGTATTTTAATAACAGCTATATTTTTCTTACTTGGGTGTTCAAAACATAGTACTTCAGAAAATGTAGATGTAATAATACGAATATTAGTTGAAGACAAAGAAGCCAGATCACTGTTAGATCCTGCGCACAAAAATTACATTGATGTGAGCAAAGTAAGAGTCTATTATTTGATAAATGGTCAAAAAAAGTATCAATATGAACCTAACTGGAGTTGCCCGTCTCATTTTTGTGCGATATCTGATGATGGAAAAAGATATGTAAAGCTTTCGCCCAATATATCTATTACTGAGGACTTTCCAATTACTTATATTGAATGGTCAGAAAATGAAACTGATAAAATAAAATGTCATTTTAATAGAACAGAGAATTCTGTTGTATGTGATAAAGTTTGGTTTAATCAGGAATTAGTTTATCCAAATGATACTAAAGATAGAATTTTCAAAATTATTAAATAATCCGAGAGGCATACGGACCTATTGATTGTCGGAGTACCGCTAAAGTCGGTATTAAAAATTGAAGAAGCGATACATATTATATGAATTTTCAATTCCATAGCTTACTTAGTTAAGGAATATTTTGGCATTTGTGACAACGAATTGCAAACTGAGTCAAGCTTTAGCATGATTCGTAAAGAATAGGATTGAAGGCACACAACTTGTGACGATATAGCGTTACTTCGACTATCGGGGACAATTGTACTCATTGACCTCCATTGCGTCCGAAGGACAATTGAACTAATTGACCTGCATTGAACGATTAGTAACAGTAATAATAATTATAATAATGTTATACTCCTAAATATGAAATATCTAATCTTCATCATTTTTCTCTATTTTTTAACATCTTCACATTACCTGATATGTCAATCTTTCACATTCCATGGTGGCATAAAACCCAATAATCTCTTGGGCACCCACTTTTCAGTAAAAGGTGATTTGATAAAAAAACAAAAATGGATTTATTCGATCAACTACAGTTTTGTAAAGTATAAGGATATGTTTTCACATCCGCGAAATCTTCAGCCTAACTTTCATATTGAAAATGAGAGAGATCAAACATTCATATATTTTCCTCAATTGCGCAGAGGAAATATTATCCAGATGAACGACCGTGATTTCAGGCCCAGAAGTTTGATTCACCGGTTCAGCTTGTTTGCAGGATATGAATTGTTCAATTCAAAAGACTTTGCAGTTAAAACCTGTTTAGGTCCTCACTATAGCACCAGCCGAACTATCATGTACTACAATGCTTACAACTTTGCTGAGGTAATTGTAAACAAAGGAGATGTGATTAAAGTAATCCCTTATCATGACTTTCAAATATTCAGAACTTGGGATATTGGCCTTGGTGTAAGAATCGATACAGAATATAAGGTTTTTAAGAATGTTTTTCTGGGCATCAGTGGCCAAATGTACTTTGATGTAATTGGGGAAGGTATAGATTTGATTGTGGGTGGAGGTTTATCGTATCATTTTAATATTGAATAGGTTATGAAAGAATTATTGAATATAAAAGGTGCAATAGTAATTTCAATCTTACTACACTTTGGCTATACAATCCACAGTCAGTCATATATAAACGTCAGTGGAAACTTTAATTATTGGAAACACACAGAATTATTTGGCCCCGGCATAGGTTTTGGCTATAGTTATAAGCATAAAAGATTTACTTATTCTATCAATTATGATTTTGGCTATGGTACTATCAATAGATTTAAAAAAATAACTGGAATTAATTATGATCAATGGAGTACTGTCTTTATTAAACAAGATCAAGGCAAATGGAATGATTATCTAATTTTAGGAGGAATTACAAATGTAGTAAATGTAAGTTCCGATTATGGAAAACAACATCAAGTTTCCTTACAATTAAATTACCCAATAATTCAGCATAATGATTTGGAATTTAGTATTAATTCCGGTATCTATTCAGCTGTCGTCGAGCAGTTTTATACTTTTACTGTTGTTCCTATCCACAATATTCTGTTGCCTACTACTTACTCAGGTCCATTAAATTACATTCCATCTACATTACAAAAAATATTTACCTATGGCTTAAATATAGGCCTATCGGTCAATAAATCCTCTGGTTCTAAAATATGGTCTCCATATATTATGGGAGGTATCGGACCTAATCAAGGTTCCTATATTAGTTTGGGTTTAAAGTTGAGTACTATGTTAAGGAAAAAATCATGATGCAGAAGCAGGTCATATACCTATAAATCAGTTAACTGCCGATTTTTTAGATTGGTTCTTTAATTAACACAAGATGGTCGAAGTTTGCAACTTCGATCCCATACATTAAGCATTTGCAATGCGTTGATTGTAAACAAGATACAAAAATAGATCATCTCCCCATCCGTCTGTGATGCACACTTTTCTTTACGATAGCCTCATCGTTTCATAACTGTTGTTACCTTTGTCATGTTGATACATTTTTTGAAGAGAAACACCCTGCATTGAAAAATATATTCTTTATTATACTTTATTGGATCGGACTTCATTTACCAATAAATGCTCAGGATGGATATAAAATACCTGACAAGGTTAAAAAAATACTTTTTCTTGGCAATAGTATAACATATGGAGGTCAATATGTGGCTTACATTGAGACAATGCTGACATTACATCATTCAGATGTTCAATATGAATTTATCAACGCAGGTTTGCCCAGTGAAACTGTTTCAGGATTGACAGAAAAAAACCATGCAGGAGGCAAGTTTGAGCGACCTGACTTACATCACCGACTGAGCAAAGTGTTGATGCTAACAGAGCCGGATCTGGTGATAGCATGTTATGGTATGAATGATGGAATTTATTTGCCTTTTGATGATCGTCGATTTAAAAAATTCAAATCAGGTATCATCCGGCTGCACGATCAAATTACAAAAACCGGGGCTTCTATCATCTTTTTGACACCACCTGTGTATGATGTACGTAAGAATGTGGCTTACTCTAATGTACTCGATTTATACTCTGATTGGCTTATTAGCAAAAGATATACTTCCAAGTGGGATGTTGTCGATCTCCATTGGCCCATAAAAAAATATCTTGAAGATCGACGAGCTAATGAGTCTGGTTTTGCCCTGGCACCGGATGGTATCCATCCTGATGATACAGGACACTGGCTTATGGCAAGGGAAGTTTTATTGTATCTGGGAGTAAAAAACGTAGCACAAACAGATGACATCAGTACTTTGCTGCCACTTTACAAAAATGGACAGACTATTTATCAACTTATTTCACAAAAGATGAACATAACCAAAGATGCATGGTTGACAGCAGCAGGACACAAAAGACCCGAAATGAACAAAGGTATCCCCTCGCTGATGCCAAAAAAAGGCATATGAAATAGAACTCCAGATCAGGGATTTGCTGAAATAATAAGCCCATCGTTTTGATCTACCACAAAGAAGATGATTAATTCTACTTTGTCACCTTCAAAAATCAAAGTCAATTACACTTTCATCAAAATGTAATAGGCACGGTATATGTTTTGGTTATTTTGGGTCACAACTGTCGGGTTAACCCAACAGTTTCCAATCAACCAGAAAGTCTGGGAAATTAAAAAAGTTGTGATGCGCTATTTTCCCTGGCCACTTGCTCATTGATTCATAACTGTTGTTAACTTTGTTAAAATTTTTCTTGTATTTTGATAGTGGTGTATGTTTATAAAAAAATTCATAAAATACTGGATCGCAGATGCAATCTGCGGCCAACAATCCTCACTTCAAAACTTCAACACCTTTGCACCTTCATGCCTCTCCAACCACGTCATGATGATCTGATTGCACTCAGGATTGGGGTTCAGGTATTTGATAGACTCTTTGAGTTCTTCTACGCCGAGGCGAATGTCTCCGGAAGGAATAAAGCCAAAACCCAGATAATGTCCATCTTCGATAAGTACCAATCCACACTCTTCGTTGTCTCTGCCTTCGGTGATGATAAAAAAATTACCATCAAAAGACTTTTTTAGCTTTTCTACAGCCAATTCGGCCCTTAGATTGTATTCTTCAGAAGGTTCTTTCTGCTGGCAGGCACCACTGCAGGCACCAGTCTGATAATAAAAACAACCACCTTCAGGCTCATACAGCCCTGTCAGCCCCGAACACAAACCCATCAACTCCGTAACTCCGTAAAGGCTGCCTCTGGCGCCCGCTTTAGAGCTATAGTGGTTTAATATACTTTTATCCTTTCTGGACTTTACACTCGATTTATCCCACCCAAATCTGATATATCCCTGACTGTCAGTGTAATGATGGACAAAATAAGGATAGTCCTTGCTCCGTTGTGCTTTATTGATCTCGGGCTGCAACATCTTTATTTCATGGGACTCCAGTAGCATGGCGATGAGTTCTGATCCGGTGAGTTCATAAGTCATGTCGGCTACTTTGGCTATAAATTTGTCCGTTTTGGAATCAATGTTTCCGAAATGCTGATGAATCCTTTTCCTGATGTTGATGCTTTTGCCAATATATATGACATTGCCATAAGTATTGTAAAAATAATATACACCTGCTGTTTCGGGCAATTGATTGATACGGTCATATGAAATGTCCTGCGGAAGATGCGATGCCCTGATGCCTGCGGAAATCATCCTGTCAGCCCGGGATTTACCTTCTTCATTGCTAAGTGCCCGTGACAAAATATCCACCGTGGCCATAGCATCATCCATGGCCCTGTGGCGATTTTCGACAGTGATACCAAAATGCCTGATGAGATTGCCCAAGCTATAAGATCTCAACCCGGGAAATGATTTCCTGCTCAACACGACTGTACAAAGCTGCCTTCTGGTAAAGGTAAATCCCAATGAAGAAAACTCTTCTCTCAGAAAACTGTAATCAAATCTGACATTGTGGGCCACAAAAATGGCTCCTTCGGTCATCTCCACGATCTTTCTCGCTATTTCATAAAACTTCGGAGCATGCTCTACCATATCATCTGTAATGCCTGTGATCCTTGTGATTTCGTAAGGAATGGATCGCTCCGGATTGATCAGAGACTCAAATCTGTCTATGATCTGCTCCCCGTCAAATAAAACAATTGCAATTTCGGTAATTCTGTCCCGTCGAGCCATACCACCCGTGGTCTCGATATCCACCACAGCATACAGTTTTTTATTCTTCATGGCATAATTTACCAAAAGCAAAATGATTACATCCTTATCAACTGAAAAATTGTCGGATTGTTTTTATGTGGTGTTAGGTAGTATGTATTAGGTGATAGCTAAGAAGGTTTAGACTAAAGGCTAAAAGCTAAAGACTAAAGTCCAATATCAATTTTATCAGTGGCTTTCTCATACTTGATATTGACCATATATCGGGTATCGAGTATTCTCAGATCTTTTACTGCTGCCGGGCTGAGGATGATCTGGACATCATCTTTATATGTATCTCCAGGAATTTTTCCAATGACTTTAACTTTGATGTGGCTTTTCATCATGGGGTTGTAGATATCTATGAAAGAGCCCGATTTTGCTTCATTATGAAGTGCAAAATAACCATCATGTGCTTGTGATGACTTATCCCACCACCCTATCACATCGGATACATAATATTTGACTGCAGGATTTGTTTTATCAGACACCAAAGTGTCGGGCTTAAAAATTAAAATATTCTGCTTTTTTAGTTCATCTGCTACTGCAGGTGCAGGATCTGTTTTTTTGATCCGAGTCTCTTTGATCTTCGTTTTGTCTGAAGGTTTTATTATTTCAGGAAGCATGTACCATCCTATCAGCAGTTTTTCTCCCGAATAAATACTACTTTCTTTTTTATTATTGATGGCCAATAAAACTTTCAGGTCTAAATCAAAATATTGATGGCACACTTTAAATGCTGTATCCCCTTTTTTAGCAGTATAAAATACAGGGACAAAAGTTTTTTTACCGGAAAGTTTACCTTTGTCTTGTGTGATCAAATTTTGTTGAAAAGGTATTTTTACAATCCTGCCGTCATTGATCGGTTGAGTGGGATTCAATTTATTGATTGCATAAATTTTTTCAGCTTTCAATTGAAAAACTTCGGCAAGATTGTAAATACTAATACCTTTACTAAAAGGGTGTCTATAAAAAATATCATTCCCAGGGAGAACGTCTACGACGAACTCTGCACTGGAAAAAGAAATGAGGTTGTCAGTTTTTTTTTGCGATGAAACAACGGAAACCACAGCTAGAATTAAAAAAACTGTACTTTTACACTTTGATAAATAATGCAATTTAAATCGGTTCATCGGGTAATCATTGTTAAATGACGGGACAAATATATTAATTATTTTTATAATATGTATTTTTTATAATTTTTTTATGAAAATTTCAATTATCATTCCTTCAAGACTAGGTTCGACCCGTCTTCCGGAAAAACCACTGGCCGATATCATGGGCCGGAGTCTGATCATGCGGGTCTACGATCAGGCATCAGCTGCAAGGCTTGCTCATGAAGTCATTATTGCTACTGATCATCAAAAAATTACAGATCATGTGCATGAGCATCATGGACGTGTGATCATGACTTCACCGCATCACCAGTCTGGTACTGACAGGATTGCTGAAGTAGCGCGGTCACTGGACAGCAATATCATCATCAACCTTCAGGGAGACGAACCACTGATCAATCCTACCCAAATAGATGAGCTGATTGATAAAATGATACAACAGGACATCTCTATCGGGACACAATGTTCAGAAATACTATATGAAGACGAACTATTTGATTATAATGTCGTCAAGGTAGTGAGGGATATACATGATAAAGTGCTCTATTTCAGCAGGCAAGCGATTCCGGCAGATCGCGATCTTCCATATCGGGAATGGTTTGGTAAAACAAAATACTACAGACACATAGGTATGTATGCATTCAGAAGAGAAGTATTGATTCAATTGACATCATTGCCGCAGTCTACATATGAAAAAGCAGAATCTCTTGAGCAACTCAGGTGGATGCAGCATGGATATCCTATATATTGTTTTGAAACCAAACACAGATCAATTGGTGTTGATACTCAGGATGACCTGGACCTTGTCCGGGATTTGGTGCTTAAAGGAATGTTCCGTTAAAACCCAAAGGCAGCAGATCTTCTACAGATCTTACCTCATATATCTCAGGGCTGTCTGACTTTAGCAAAATTCTTATGGGTTGTTGGTGTCGGAATTCAAATTCTGAAATCACTTGTCTGCAAGCGCCGCATGGTGATACAGGTTTGTCGATCGTCATATTCTGATTTTTAATTGTAATGGCCAGTGATTCGACCGGTTGAGCGGGTTTATACACAGCAGCATTGTACAGTGCTACTCTTTCTCCACACATACAAAGTGGGTATGAAGCATTCTCCTGATTGGAACCTTCATAGATACTCCCGTCATTCAATCTGACTGCTGCGCCGACATGAAATCTGGAATATGGGGCATACGCAAATTCAAGCTGTCTGATTGCCATTAACATTAACTCCCGGTCAGCTTCAGCCAATTCATCCATTGAATCGTAAATCTTAAATTGAAACTGATTATCTACTATTTTCATGCTGAAAAAAATATTGGAAATAGTATAGTTCAAAAACTGCACCAAAAAATTAAGAGTGCAACTTTTTTACTACCATTAACAACTCTTAAAAAAACTCACCTCCATTTCTGCCAGTTTCACTTCTATGGCTTTGGCAGCGGGTGTAACACATAAACCACCGAGATTGGTGCATCTCAAAGTATGGTGGATTTGATCACCGACAGCCTTCATTGTATCAATCACCTGATCTAAAGGCACCAAATGTTCATAATTGGCAAGTGCCATATTTGCACATGTCAAGGCATTGGAAGCTGCCATGACATTTCTTCCAAGACAAGGGGCTTCGACCCGATTTCCAATGGGATCACATATTATACCCAAAGAATTTTGAAGCGCTAATGAAGATGCTGCTATGCATTGGGTAAAAGTACCGCCTTGCATCTGCACAATAGCAGCTGCTGCCATACCACCTCCGGAACCTGTTTCTGCCATACATCCGCCTACTTCGGCAGCAAAAGTAGCATGAGCTGCAATAAATACACCTATCAATCCGGCGGAGAGCATGGCTTTTACCAATTCATCTTCCGGCAACTGAAGGGAATCTGCCACAGCAATGAGCGCGCCTGGCAAAGCACCGCAACTACCGGCAGTGGGAGCCGCTACAATCACACCCATACTACTTTTTACTTCCATAATAGCTGTTACATACATGACAATTCGATTGATCAGATCTCCTCCGGCCAGCTTACCTTCTTTGTATCTCATATTAAAATTTGGTGATTGGCTGCCAAGTATACGATCATCATAATGAGTCCCCGCCAAGCCAGTTTGTACTGCTTGTTTCATTATGCGCACAATAGTTCTCATTTTTTCAAATACTTCATCTGCCGTGATGTTTCCCCTTGCTTTTTCATAGTCTATAGCCAACTGCCAGAGAGGTAAATTTTTATCACTGTTATAATCCATCATCTGCTCACAAGTGGTAAAGGGTACCTTCAGGTTTTTCCTGGCCATCACCGGTAAAACAGGATTCAATTGTTTGATGTATTGAACTCCTTTCATCAGGCTGATTTCGTTTATTAGCCCGGGATGAAGAAATGACTGAGACTTTATTTCAACAAACGATATGTCACCCTTTCGGTATGAAATATCATCATACGAAATGGATGCTTTTAAAAATGTTATGATATCTTCAGCATGGTCACAATAAATGAGTGTCTCGAAATAATCACCTGCCATAGAGACCTGCACACCGTCTATAACAATAACTTCTATCATGCCGCCTCCAGTAGATATGGCAGTTATTACTCTTGTTTCTTTTGCATTGGACAATGTAACTTTGTATAAATTAGGATGGCCATTTCCTATATCTACAATATTTATAACAACATTAATTCCACTTTCGCTGATATATTTTTCAGAATCAGGCAGTCTCTCATCATGCGCTTCCCAACCAAGAAATCCTCCAAACAACCCCATGTCTGATCCCTGACTCTTATGGGTTGTAGCCAGAGAGCCTTCAGGGTCAAACTCAATGAGTATGTCCTGAATACTTTCATCCATCAGATCTCTGCATAAACGGGCTATACGCAAAGAAGCTGCACAATGGGAACTGGAAGGACCTCTCATGACAGGACCTATGACATCATTGAAAATACTTGGATAAGTGCTCATGCTTTTAAATTTTAATTTATAAATTGTTTTTCCAATACTGTTCCATAGTTCTTCTTAAGTGAAGTGTTGTATTTGCTCTCTGATTGATACCATGGTCTCTCATAGGGTAAGACATCATGCTGAATAATTTATTATGTTTTATCAATTCATTTACGAGCATTTCAAAATTTTGATAATGCACATTATCATCTGCTGTACCATGCATAATCAAGAGATTGCCATTTAGTTTTTTTACATGTGTGATGGGCGAGCCCTCCCTGTAACCATCCACATTGTCTTTAGGTAATCCCATGTATCTTTCCTGATATATATTGTCATAGAGGGTTTGATGAGCAACAAATGCAATGGCAATAGCATTTTTAAATACATCGCCATGTCTGAAAATACAATGCAGGGACATCTGACCACCTCCACTCCAGCCCCAGATGCCGGTACGACTACCATCAATAAAGGGAAACATCGCCATTATTTTTTTGGCTGAAGCTGCCTGGTCATCTGCAGCAAGCAGTCCTATCTGCCGGTAAATACATTTTCTGAATTCCCGACCTCTTGGCACCCGAGTTCCACGATTATCTATACTGATGATAATCGTATTCAATTCGTTGGAAAGATACTGATGCCAGAGATTATCACCCGTGCCCCAGTTGTCCTGTACGGTGGATCCTGCCGGCTCTCCATATACATGAAAAATGACCGGATATTTTTTTTGGACATCAAAACTCTTTGGTTTTATCATCCATGCATCCAGTACTACGTCACCTAAATCCACTTTAAAAAATTCTTTATTCCGTAATTTCAATCCATCAATTCTACTTTTTAAACCGGCATTGTCTTCAAGTAATTTTATTTCAGTATGAGTGGTAAGATTGATAAGTGAAATGCGTCGCGGTGTTGTGGAATTTTCAAAACTATGTATTGCATATCTTGCATCGCCGGAAATCTGGTAAGTATGCTGGCCAAGCATGCTTGAAGGAGACACTTTTTCTGCCTCTCCGCTGCCATCCAAACGGCTGCGATAAAGGTACCGCTGTGTAAAATTTTCCGGGGAAGCAATATAATAAACATATCCTCCTTCAGGATCTATGCAGTTGATGTTTACCACATCAAAATTTCCTTTTGTGATGAGCTGTATTTTTTGTCCGTTTCTCGATACTTTATACAAATGTAACCAACCATCCTTTTCACTTGTCCAGGTAAATGATGAGGTTTTATCCAGCCACACTGTATTATCATGAACATCCAAAAAAGCATCATCTTTGTCAGTCAGAATGTTTTTTAAATCCATAGTTTTTGTATCACCAACCCAAACTGAGTTGGTATTCTGCAAACGGTTGAGTTGTTGTATCATCACTTCATCAGAATCGGGAATGTAATCCATCCGGGCCAGATAATTATTTCGTGGATCACCAGGCACTTTAAACCATTTTGTTTTTCCTCCGACCGCTGGGATCACACCCACCTTCACTGCTGAATTGGTAGTCCCCACTTTGGGATAAGGTAATGGAATCGGAACTGAATAATTAGAATCTACATTATTGATCATGTAAAAAGTACCTACTCCTTTTGTATCCGATTGCCAGTACGCAATATTTTTCCCGTCGGGGCTCCAGCGAAAACCATCTCTGCAATCCAACTCTTCCTCATAAACCCAGTCAAATGTGCCATTTATTATGTTGCCGCCACCATCTTTTGTCAGTTGAGTAATTTTTCCGGTTGCAATATCTTCTACATAAATATTCATCTTGCTTACGTAAGCCACCCTTCCGCCATCCGGAGAGAATTTGGCAAACATCAGTGTGGCTTCTTCCAGTCCTCTCCCAAGTTGTCTTAATTTTCCAGTATTGAGGTTCAATACCCAATAATCACCCCTTGTATTATACCGCCAAACTTTGCGGGTGTTGGTAAATATCAACAATTGATTATTATCTCCTGACCAGGCGTAATCATCAATGCTCAAGGGTTGAGTTGCACTTGTATTTGGAAGTAATTGTTTTGCATTCACTAAAACTGATCTTATTCCGTTAGTTACATCATAACTAACAATATCAGTTCCTTTGGTGGCAGGATTAAATTCAAGTGTTGAATAGCTTTTGTTATCTTTCATCCAGCGAAGTTGTCCTATGCCTTTTGCACGGTACAGCCCATTTGTATAAATATCTTCTAAGGTAAGATTTTTATTTTGGGCAATGATACAGGCGCCAAATAAACCTGTAGATACAAAAAAAGCAGTAATTACAAATTTAAAATATGTCATATTTTTTTTTAAAATTTCACTTTGAAAATCGAACTTGATACATATCCCCTTTTATGGAATTAAATTCTGCATGACCATGTTTCGAAATCTGAAAATTTACTTTTTTCCCATTTAAGCTAATTTTCATTCCGGGTCGGTATTCAAGAGAGCATTTTCCACCCATTTTGGATAATATATCAATATTGGTAACCATTTTATTTTTCCAGGCATAGTCCAGTTCAAAAGCTCCTCTTGCACATACTCCCTTAAAATCTCCTTCACTCCATTCATCCGGCAAAGCAGGCAATAATTTGATCACACCTTCATGAGATTGCATCAGCATTTCAGTGATTGCCGCAGTGACGCCGAAACTTCCATCCACCTGCAAAGATTTAAAGCACAATGCAAATAAAGATGCTGTACATTGATCTTTGAGATAGCCTTTATAAATTTTATTTGCCCTGTTTCCATCATTGAGTCGTGCCCATAATGCCATTTTCCAGGCTCTTGAAAAACCCGTCGACGCATCACCTCTTTCCTCCAAAACTTTTTTATAAGCTTCAATCAACGCAGGTGTTCGTTTTTCTACCAGCACAATTCCGGGATACAATCCATACATGTGAGAAAAATGTCTGTGGTTTTTTTCCAAAGATTTCCAATCGTCTGCCCATTCCTGAAGTGATCCATCCCGTCCTATTTGTGGTGGTACTAATTTTTCACGCGCTGATTTTACCTGTTGAACAAAAGTATCCCTTTTACCTAGAATTTCTGCAGCGTTAAGATAATACCCAAAGAGATCATACAATATCTGCATATCCATAGATGCTCCTGCGCAGATAGTGGTTCCTTCCCTGAAACTTGCTGTCACTTCATCAAAATAAGGTTTGTTGCCACCACCATCAGGAAAATTTTCAGGAGAGGTAGAAGGATTGGTTACCAACCATTTTCCATTGGGATGCGGTACTAAAAAATCCATAAAAAACTGAACTGAACCCTCTATCAAAGGAAATGCTTCTTTGAGAAAATTGTGATCAAGGGTGTATAGATAGTGCTCCCACAGATGTGTGCAGAGCCACGCTCCGCCAACTGTAAACGTGCCCCATGTTGGCCCATCCATGGGTGCTGCTACCCGAAATAAATCCGTGTTTTGGTGAAACACCCAACCCCGGGCTCCATAATGTTCCTTAGCAACCTGTGCTCCCTGTTCACTTAGCTCCCTCACCATTCTGATCAAAGGTTCAGCACATTCTGACAGATTGCCACTTTCCACAGGCCAATAATTCATCTCTGTATTGATATTAGTAGTGTATTTTGAATCCCAGGATGGATTCATGTCATTGTTCCATATGCCCTGTAAATTAGCTGGTTGTGTGCCGGGTCTGGATGACCCAATCATCAGATAACGGCCAAATTGATAACTTAAGGCTGCCAGAGAAGGATCAGCAACCGTTTGTATTTTTTGAATTCTTTCTGGAGTGGGTAAAAAGGAATTTGAAGTAACAGGCAACTCCAATTTAACTCTGTTAAAATACTGCTGATAATCTGTAACTGCCGACTCTAATATTTCCTGATAGGTCCTTTGTTCTAATTTGAAAAAAACATCATCCACCCGTTGATGCTGATCTGCACTTACATCTTTATAATTTACAAAATTTGTAGCTGCTGCAAAATACAAGGTTACTGCATTTGCATTTTCAATAATTAAGTCAACACCATTCGTTTTCATGGTACCACCTTCAG
Source organism: Saprospiraceae bacterium (assembly GCA_016713025.1). Taxonomy (NCBI): domain Bacteria; kingdom Pseudomonadati; phylum Bacteroidota; class Saprospiria; order Saprospirales; family Saprospiraceae; species Saprospiraceae bacterium. Next base: position 270,811 of record JADJPZ010000003.1, read on the forward strand.
GTACAGCTTTTATTCTTGCTTCATATCTGATTTTCCCTTCCACACCCAAATAATCCGTTGACTTGCCGGTCAGCACCAATCCATCATTGCTGTAAGGATTCATTTGGAAATAATCTGTTCCGTAATTTGAGTGGGCCTGATTTCTCTCTCCACGCAGGTTGGCCTTAAAAGAAATTTTTCCGGGCTTGTCAGCAGTTAAACGAACCACTATGACCTGGTCAGGAGCGGAAGCAAAAACCGCTCTTTGATAAGTAACGTTATCCGCAGAGTACGAAATACCCGAAATACCATCTTCCAGGTTTAGCCATCTTTTGTAATGAGAGACGCTGTCCTGGTTTTTAAAAAATAAATGGAGATTTGCAAGACTTTGATATTTCATCTGCTCAACGGGATAGCCCATTAGGTTTCTGCCAAATAAATTATGGGCATCGAGATATTTTTTTTCAAATACAAGTTTCTGAATTTCAGGCAATACTTTGTAACCTCCTTTGACAACGGACATGTATGGCCCGCCGGACCAGTAGGTTTCCTCATTCAATTGGATTCGTTCTTCTCCCTTATTTCCAAAGATCATTGCTCCCAGACGGCCATTGCCAACAGGTAGTGCTTCGTCCCATTTTTTGGCGGAAAGTTCATACCAAAGCAATGTAGAAGGGTTAAAAGTTTTAGCAACTATGTTCTCAGGAATATTCGATTGTTGTGCAAAAATATGAGAGCTAACCAGAAGAAAACCTGATGAAAGTAAAAAAGTAAAATATTTGAAAAAACGAATTATCAGTAATCTATTCATTTTCTTTGCTTGACAGGGTATGTACAATATGTTTGTAAAATTATTGAAATTATTCAATTTCTTAAGATGGCCATTCTTAGAGAAACAAATATAGAAATTCATTCCCATTATTCAGGTATCATCCGGTAAACATGTAAAAAAATCAGCGTAATTTTACCATGGTTGCTAAATTCATATTCATTTTATACCATACTTTGATCATCATCAATGTCACTGATGATTTGTATCATATGTATCAATGTAGTTAAATAACTATATTTGCTTCACACATTCAATCTGCAAAATAATCCTGATATGAATACCCACGATCTTTTGAGCCTGAAAGTCAAGGAAGTAATGAGTACAGAACTTATTACCGTTCAGCCCGATGCTATCCTGAAGGATGTCAATCTCATTTTTGAAAAAGAAAACATCCACCATATCCCTGTCATAAGTACGGATGGAAAATTCAAAGGAATCATATCTAAATCCGACATGTTGTTACTGATGGATTGGGGTACAAAACTAAATCTGCCTGCAAGTCTCAGAAAGAACACCTTTCTCCTTACCAGCAACCTTGCCAAAGACATCATGGAGACCAATGTCATCCGCATCAGTCCGGAAGACAGAATCAAAAGATGTGTCCAGATATTCAGAAAACTATTTCAGAGCTCTCCCGGTAGTGGATGATAACGATTTCCTTATAGGTATTATCACCACATATGATCTGATGATCCTGGCATACACGGAAATGCCCATGATAGAAAGTTAGTCATTTTTCTTTTTAATTGATTCGTTACTCCTTATTTACAGAAATATTTTTGCCATGAAAATTCAAAAAACATCCACTGTTCAGCATATATTTGACCAATTCAACAATGTGTTTCCTTATCTAAAACTTGAATTTTTCAGTAAAGGGCATGAAGATCATAAAGGTAATAAGCCTGAGGATATCATCAGCCACAGCACGTTGTTATCCTCTATCAATCCTGAATTGCTGGAAAAAGATTTTATCATCAGTGAAGAAATGACTGTATCAGCTTTTGAGCAAATGATGAAAGATAATTTTAATCTCAACGTCCAGGTTTTCAGAAAGTCCAATGACCTATGGCTTCAGACTACTGCCACAGATCACTGGACACTCCAGAAACAAAACGGTAAAGGTCAACGCTCGACCGTCAAATATGATATTGACACCATAGATATTACAGATTTTGATGTGGATTGATATATTTTAAATAAATCAAATATATCAGATTTTTACCATGGTAATTTTGTACTTTTGCCCAAAAGTATCAGTATCCCATGATTATCAGAACTTTATACTGTCTTCTGATTATTTTTTTAGCTCAAATCATTCAGGGTCAAAACCTTGAAAAAAGCACTTACCATAAATTAAAGATAAATATTACAGGAAGAAATATTCAGGATCTGACCAATGCCGGTTTAGAAACAGATCATGGAACCTATGTGAAAAATCGTTTTTTTACCAGTGACTTCAGCGAAGAAGAAATAGAAGTCATTAAAAAACTTGGCTTTGAATACGAGTTCCTAATAAACAATGTTTCCAAATATTATAGTGATCCATCCAGATCATCAGAAATTTCCTCACCCCAATTACAATTACGCAACAATTGTTTTGCACCTTCCATCACAGCGTACAATTACAAAACTCCATCCCAATACCGAGCAGGAAGTATGGGCGGATATTTTACACTAAAAGAAATGTATGATATCCTGGATAGTATGGCCATCAGATATCCAAAACTTGTGACCATAAAACAACCCATAAAAGATTTCAAAACAATCAACGGCAATCCTATCTACTACATCAAGGTATCTGACAATGCCGCTTCTGATGAAGCTGATGAGCCAAAGGTTCTTTATACAGCATTGCATCATTCCAGAGAACCCAACTCACTTTCTCAGATGATATTTTTTCTTTGGTATGTGCTGGAAAATTATGAAACAGACCCGATGGTCAAAAAGATAGTGGACCATACACAAATGTATTTTATACCTTGTATCAATCCGGATGGCTACGAACTAAATCAAAAAAACAATCCAAATGGCGGTGGCTTATGGCGTAAAAATACATGGAAAGACTCAAATGGAGACCTGAAAGGAGTGGACCTGAACAGAAATTATGGCCATACGTGGGGAAAAGACAATACCGGCTCATCACCCAATCCAAACTCATTGACATTCAGGGGACAATCTGCTTTTTCAGAACCGGAGACACAGGCAGTCAGGGCATTTTGCATAGACCACGATTTCAAAATTGCGCTTAATTATCATACTTTCGGAAATTTTCTGATCTATCCCAAAGTCGAAATCAAAGATGATCAATCAGGTGACGTCTTATTCAGGACTATGGGACAAGTGGTCAATAAAGAAAATAATTTTAGCCTGGGTACTGATCTGCAGACGGTGGGTTATTCTGTCAATGGTGACAGCGATAACTGGATGTATGGAGAAAATGGCGAAAAAAACAAAATTTTTGCATACACTCCGGAAGTAGGCCCATCATTCTGGCCCGCACAGGTCGACATTGATTATCTCAACAAATCATGCATTTGGATGAACATGTCTGCAGCTTTACTTACATTAAACTATTATGAAGCTGAAGAAATACAAACGGGCAACTTTCTTGATCAGGTCAATAAGTACATCAAAATAAAGGTAATCCGCGCAGGACTGCAGGCAGGGGACGCCATCGTATCATTAACATCAAAGGAAAATGAAGTCAAAGTCATCAACCCGATAAGGAAAATTAACTTACACGCAGGCAAAGATTCAGCTTTGATTTTTGGCATCGAAATGAATAAAGGCCAGCGATTTGATGATGGCTTTTCATTTGATCTGTCTATAGAGAGCGATGGTATTAGACAACATAAAACAATAAGAAAAAACTGGTCTGAGTGGCCTTTTATAGCAATTTTTTCTGATCGGTCTAATGACACTTCTCTGTATGTATCCAATGGCTGGACAAAGACATCCACTACATTTGAGAGTGCTCCCACTTCATTTACCGACTCTCCCGGTGGATCATATCCTCCTAAATTCAGATCAGCTATCACTCTAAAAGACCCGATAGATCTTAGCAATGCTCAGCAAGTCTTGTTACAATTTGATGCAAAGTGGGATATTGAAGACAATTTTGATTTTGTACAGGTAATGGCTTCAAAAGATAACAAAGATTTTATTCCTCTTTGTGGATTATATACCAATCCAGGCACAAAAGATCAAAGTCTATCGAGCCCATTATATGATGGAGTACAACAAGAATGGGTACGGGAAGAAATCGATTTATCATCATTTACAGGTTCTAAAAATCTTTGGATTAGATTTTACATACAGACGGATGATTATGAACAGAGGGACGGTTTTTATTTTGACAATCTGGAGGTCAAGGTGGCTGCGAAAACATCCTCTACAGATGAAAAACTACATCATCCCATCTATTTAAGTCCAAACATCCTATCTGATGAGAATCATATCACCGTAAAGGGATTGGAGCAAAATGAAGCATATCAGGTAGAAATATTTAATATCAATGGTCAATCGGTAGCAGATGCCATGATATCCGAGAGTTATCCTGAAGTCAGGCTTCATGATATCTCAAAAGGGATATATTTTTATACGATAAGTAACCGAATAAACCCTCACAAAAAGTTTTTGAGCAGGGGTAAGATTTTGAAGATGTAAAAGAGGAAGGATTGCCAATAAAACCCGACCTACTGCGTGTCATTTATATAAAGTTTTATTGAAAAATCCCCTGAATTCACAAAAAAATAATTTATATTTGTCTTTGCATAAAATATACTCACCCGTTGTTGTTGAGAAAAATAAAAGATCAAAAGAGATATATTAAATTTAACTTATTTAAAAACCTATTTACAGTATATGAGCATTTGACTTGATCATCCTTTGCTTAGTATTGTTTTAATTATATTTAGCTGTATTAAATAAAAATCACACAAAATAGATTAACATGAAATACCTGTTTTTCATTTTGCTATTTTCAACTTTATCCTGTCATCCCAATGGTTTTGTTATCATGGGAAAGCTTACAGATAATATATCAACCAAGTTAACATTATTAACGTATCATCATTCCAGTCCAAACCCTATTAAATTAGATAGTGTGGATGTCAAAGATGGCATGTTTTTATTTAAAGGAAGTATAAACAAAATGCAAATTGTTGCACTTGCTGATGAAAAACTTGGAAAGTATTCTGAACCTTTTTTTATTGAAAATGGTAAAAACAAAATCTACCAGCTTGCCCCTGACAGCACATGTAATTTTTGTTTCTATACTGAAAATATAAGAAGCAATTATGATAAAAAGAGATTGGACTTAATCACAGAAAATTATGAAATTAAGCACCGGGATTTTTATAATAAATATTATGAACTCAGTGGAATCGAAGACAGTGTCATTTTATCGTCAAACGAATATTATGAGTCCTTAAATGCTGCCGAAAGAAAAATAGACTCTACTAAAAAGCTGTTATTGGCTGAACAGATGAATTATATTAAATCATGTCCTACATCGTATTACAATGCGTTTTTTCTTTTTTTCCGATTTGGGTTTCAAGGAAATCTGGATCAGAAATTTCAATTGTATAATACATTCGACAGTAAGGTTAAAAATAGTCATTATGGTAAACTACTTTCAAATACTCTGTTTCTGGAAGGAAAAGTTGCTCCTGAATTGATTGGAGTTACTATAGCCAATCAAGACTTCAGGCTGAGTAATTTGAGAGGGAAATATGTATTACTAGATTTTTGGGCCAGTTGGTGTGATCCTTGCAGGGCATCTCACATCGACATGAAGACGCTCTATGAAAATTACAAAGAATATAATAATTTTGAAATCGTCAGTATTGCCTTTGACGACAATAAGCAAAATTGGCTCAAAGCTGTAGAAAAAGATAAAATAGGAGATTGGTATAATTTAAACAAAAATGATATCATTTCTGGATTAGAGAATTATTATATATCACTTTATCCGATCTCATACCTAATATCTCCTGATGGGATTGTTATAAAACAATTTCATGGAGAGCATGATTTCAATAAAGTGAAGAGTATTCTCAACAATAAAAAGAAATAAGAGATAAAATTAGGACATCAAATAAATGAATTAAAAAATTATAAGAAAGATAATCCTTCTTTTAAATTTATAAATGATACAAATCCTTAGGTAGTCACTCTACCTATCATACAACTCACAAAAGAAGTGGCTGTCGTAAGTCCAGAACCTTTACCTGGCTCGGGATACCCCATAGAATGTAGTTTTGATACAATCTTATGTTTGTCGACCGCTTCGTCAGTACTAAGTGATACGATCCCATTTTCGATATCCACATTTACATCCTTCACTCCATCCATCTTTGACAGGCCGCTTTTGATGGATCCGGCACATCCGTGGCATTTTATATTTTCAACCTTAATTTCCATGATTTTTATTTTTATACAAACACTATAACAAAATACTAAGGTAAATGATTCAAAATATTTTGTAAAAAGTCTAAATCAATACAACCTTAGAAACCTTACCAATAAATTTTCCTTGCGGATGCAAACTTGAAATCGGGATCGCATGATAACCATTTATCAGCTTGGGTTCAGCATCGGAGAGAATTCAACACAATATCCCAAAAATAGCATAAAAAAAAGAGGGAGTCACTGCAGCCAGCAACTCCCCAAATAAAAAATAGGTGCGTAAATCTTTACTTTACAGAATCTATAACTGCCTTGAATGAATCGGGATGATTCATGGCTAAATCTGCAAGCACTTTTCTGTTTAAATCAATATTCTTTTGACTTAAAGCATGTATAAATTTTGAATAAGACAATCCATACATACGTGTTGCTGCATTAATCCTTGCAATCCATAATCTTCTGAAAGCTCTCTTTTTATTTCTTCTGTCTCTGTAAGCATAAATGTAACCTTTTTCAAGGGCATTTACCGCTACAGTATAAACTTTACTCCTTGCTCCAAAGTAACCTCTGGCAGCTTTAAGGACTTTTTTTCTTCTGGCTCTTGAAGCCACCGCATTCACTGATCTAGGCATAAATATTTTTTTTTAGTACAATACAGGGATCAGTATTGATTCTTTAATCCTGTATTCTCGTTAAATAATAAAATTTCTTTTTTACAGACAAAGCAATTTTTTTACTTTGGCATAATCTCCGTCACTTACTAACGCAGAACCAAGTAATCTTGTTTTAGCTTTATTTGATTTTTTTCTCATCAAGTGTCTGGCATTGGCCTGAAATCTCTTGATCTTACCTGTTCCGGTAAGACTGAATCTCTTCTTGGCACTTGAATGGGTTTTCATTTTTGGCATAATACTAATCTTTTACGGGCTGCAAAAGTAAACACTTTTATCTTACCAACAAAATTATAACAATTTTTTTTAACTACAAAATTCTAAATTGAAAAATTTCGTACATTCGAATATTACATATCCCTAGGATTATAAATAATTTTAGGTGGCAAGCCCAAACCTATTAATTTCTGTAGATTGTATGAAAGCATGATGTCATGTGTGCCCTGATGCGCAGTCCTCAATGAAGATAATCCAAAATCATAACTATAATACAGTTTATATTTGGATCCGATATTGGTACCCATCAGAATAGTTATGGCATCAAACGATGATGTACTGTAACCTCTCATGCCTACACCTCCTATGATATTTCTGTCCAGTATTGCCACCAAGGATATGTCGGCCTGGACTACAGAAGGATCTGCCTTGACCAAAAGTGAAGGATAGAATTTTATCCTGTCATCCCATTCATATTTGTATTCTGCAAAAATACTACCGCCCCATCTTCTGGTGTAAGAAGCATTTCCCAATCCATAACTGTGAGATGGAAACTCAGATACAGTAATTCCACCTTGCCACTGAGCGCTCATAAAATATGTTCCTATCTCCCATGAAGGTCCCACTCCATTGAAAACATTTGCCTCAAGCAAAGGGTCCTTGTGGTTGATAGTGGCTTCATAGTCACCATCCGGAGTTATGATCTTACGACCATCAAAATTCATATAATCCAAACCCAATCTGCCACCAAAAGAAAGGAATCCGGATTCCAACCCCATCACATAATTATATGAAAATCTAAAGTTAGTATTATTTAAGTGCCCTGAAGACTGATTGTATAATGAAAAACCTATAGCCCCATTCCATAAATAAAACGGAAGATCTGCACCTAAATAAAATGTACGTGGATTGCCCGGGAAGCTATTGTATTGGTCTCTATAGGAAGTAAACACACTCAAGGACCGTTCCAATCCGCCATAAGCCGGATTTTCATAATACTTATTAAGCATATATTGACTGAACTGCGGTCTTTGCTGTGCATATACCACAATGCCAGAAATATAAACACAAAATATTAAAAAAAACCATTTCATTTCAAGTCCCGATATGATAAGAATACAATAATAAGGATTTTTTGTTGAAAGTAGTCTTATGCTTAACAAAAAAATATTAAAAATTGATAAGAATTTTCGCTGGCTACTCTATTATATCTATTGTTTCTAACACCAATCCATCGTGAGCCGGAAATATTTTTTCAGGAAAATTGTGTTCCATATCAGTATGCAATCCCATTTCATGAGACATATGTATAAAGTATGTGGCTTTGGCCTGAATATTTTGAGCCATTATGATTGCTTCATCATAAGAGAAGTGAGAGTAATGTTTTCTGTGTTGCAGTGCATTTAAGATGAGGATATCCAGTCCTGCAAGCATTTTAAGTGCAGTTTGATCCAGATAAGATGCATCGGTGATATAGGCCAGATTTCCTATACGATATCCCAATATAGGAAGTGTGCCATGCATCACATGGATAGGTTGGACGATGATCCCGGGGAAAATTTCAAGATCTGTATGGTTACTTACAGCATTAAGGACGACCCGCGGAGCACCAGGATAAGGGCTCTCTACAAAAATATAGGCAAACTTCAACCGAATATCATCCAGCACCCTTTTTTGCCCGTAAATCGGCATGTCTATCTTTTGTCTGAAATTAAAAGGTCGGATATCATCCAGCCCTATGATATGGTCATTGTGTTCGTGGGTAAGAAGTATGGCATCAATATGTGTGATTTTATGGATCAACATCTGTTGTCTGAAATCAGGACCTGCATCAATAAGAATATTATATTCGCCGATACTGATTAAGGCGGATGTCCTGAGTCTGTAATCTCTTGGATCATCAGAAGTACACACCGTACATCGACATCCGATTACAGGTATACCTTGTGATGTTCCCGTCCCGAGAAGTGTAATTTTCAATTAAAATCAATCTTTATTTCTTCTGATTATATATTACCTCATGATTTCTGAGCAGATTTTTATAAAAATGCCTGTATTTTTCATTCAGCAGATTTTCATTTTCAACGATGCTTTCCAGAATAGTCATCAGAACATTGACCCTTCCGTCTGTATCATAAAATTTATTGATGACGACTACTTTTTTATCTTCTACCAAGCAGTAACCTGAATTGAAAGTACCCTTTTCATATCTCACAGAATATCCCAAATCTCTGAATATTTCTTCAAGTTTAGTTAATGTAGGTTTGGTATGCTTAATGATCATTGTTGATCCTTATTAAATTGCAAATATACTTTTTTATATACAATGAAGGATAAAAAAGTTGGTGCTTTAAAAAATATCCCTGATTTTTTTTGATCAATTATCACCTTTATGCGTTTTGTTTATAAACTTCTGAAAAATCAATATTTTAAAAAAACCATAACTTTTTGTCAATAAAATCTTAGCTTGCAATTTTTTCAAATAATTTTTATTCATCATCGCATGCCACAAAAAATTTTAATATTGTGCAGTGTCTGTATACTATTACAGGTCAATGACATGAAAAGTCAGAGGTTTCAATTTGCAGGTATTGCAGGCGCTAACGCATCACAAATCGATGGTGACAGTTTATTTGGATATAAAAAAACAGGATTACATATTGGCGGTCGTATCTCCTACATCAACCAAAACAGTTTTGACATAGCACTGGAAATGCTGTTTAGTCAAAGAGGTGCTGCAAAATCATTTACAGAAAACAGACCTAAAGACATCATCCAGGCTGATTATATAGAAATTCCATTAGTATTTAATATCAGGGATTGGTACAATAAAGCTGGTAAATATCACAAAGTCAGGGCTGAATTTGGTGTCTCTTACGCACGGCTGGTTCGTATTGAATCCGCAAAATTTGATGTCGATAACTTCAATCGAAGTGATGTCAGCTGGTTTTTAGGTTCTGGATTAAGATTTTCTCCTCATATAGGAATAGCCCTCAGATACACTTCTTCTTTTCTCAATATGTATACTAATCCATCAGGCAAAACAGAGAGATTTAAATCATATTTTCTTACCTTTAGGGCTGAATACTTCTTTTAATTCAAACTCAAAAAACATGTATCGATATCTTCAACTTTCTTCATTGACACTGTGTGTATGCCTAATTGGGTGTGGTGAAAAAAAATCAGAGCCTACCACAGAAAACCCAAAATCTGAGATCTCTTCCGGCCCTATGATACCCGGTATCAATCAGGAAACCTATACAAAATTGCTTGACAGCTGTTCCAATATTGATTACATCTTTCATGACATGCCATTTAGCCTGAGCCAATCTGATGATCCGGATATTAATCAGAATATTATGTTTATAGATATCAGCAAGCCTGTAGGGCAACTGGTACCCGGTTGTAAACCTATTGGAAGAAAATTTTTTCAAATCAAAGGAAATATTGTTTATGATGCGGATGTATATCTATCGGACAAATGCAATTTTTATGTATTTGTAGATAAATCGAACAAACCCTTATTTGCCAATCAGATGACTGAATCAGGTCGTAATTTTTATAATAATATCATCAAACAAGTTACCGGAGCAACTTCAACGGGTACACAATGATAAAAAGATTTGGGGTAATAGATTTAGGGTCCAATACATTCCATTTACTCATTGTTGATCAAACTGAGGGTTCTCGTTTTAAAGCAGTGTTCAGAAAAAGAATTTTTACTTCACTTTCTGAAGGTGGTATTGACTTTATAAAGACTGAAAGAATCGAAGCCGGCCTGAATGCCCTGAAAGAATTTAAAAAATATATCACCCAATACCATTGCACACACACAAGGGTCTTAGGTACAGCAGTGCTTCGTACAGCTTCCAACAGTATGGATTTTATTGGTAAGGCTGAAGATATCCTTGGAATCAATATTGAAATTATAGATGGAAGCAGAGAAGCAGAATACATTTTTCAAGGTATAACACTATCTCCGGAAGTCAACACCGGTACCCATCTGGTCATGGATATAGGCGGTGGCAGTACTGAGTTCATACTGATCAAAGCAGGAAAATATTGTTTTCGAAAAGTTACAATATAGGAGTTGGTGCTTTACATGCGATGTTTCATAAATCTGAACCTATCAGTGCCACGGAGACTGAAGATATGATGGCGTATATACTAAATAAAACAGCCGATCTGCAAGCAATAATCAAGGAGTATCACCCTGAATATTTAACCGGTGCATCCGGATCATTTGAAGTATTGGAACTTATGACCGACAGATCTATTGATGGAGCTACGGTGAATCTGATAGATCCCGAGGCATTTTTGCAGTTGTATTCAAAAGTAGTGCGTGCAGACGAATCAGAAAGACAAAAAATGAAGGGACTCCCAAAAGAAAGAGTAAAATTGATCGTAGTAGGTATGATCCTGAAAAGAGTTATTTTTGATCTGGTACATCCTAAAGGCATCTATGTCTCCCCGTTTGCACTCAAAGAAGGCATCATCCGGGAGATGATCACAAATGCACCTAATATGATTATGATAAAATAAAATTTTATTTTTCTTAAAAATAGTTCTTCTGTTTGAGAATATATGCCTATAGACAAAATCATATCCTGTCATGACAATGATCACATCACAAAATTACTCTGAGAATAAAAATATCCTTACCTTCGCATCAGAAATTCAAGTACATTTTAATCATAAGCCACTTTAAATAGAAATTGATGAAGAAAATACTTTCAATTATTATTTTATATGTTTTGGTATTACCGACTGTTTCTGCTCAGGAACAGGATTTTTTAAGGAGCACAGGTAAGATTTATTCAGTAGTGGCTGTTATCTTAGTCATCTTTGTCGGCATAGTATTTTTTCTATATCGGCTCGATAATAAACTAACCAAATTAGAAAAACAAATTAAAAATGAGCAGTAAACAAGCAAAATTTTTTGAAAGTGTGCAGCGCAATTTTGATCGTGCAGCAGCACACACCAACATCCATCCAGGATTGCTGGCACAAATTAAGGTATGTAATGCTGTATACCAGATGAATTTTCCTGTAAAAATCGGAGATTCGTACCAGGTGATAGAAGCGTATCGTGTGCAACATTCACACCACCGACTTCCTACAAAAGGTGGTATAAGGTTCAGTCATCTGGTAGATCAGGAAGAGGTAATGGCACTCGCTGCGTTGATGACTTATAAATGTGCTATAGTTGATGTACCATTCGGAGGTGCTAAAGGAGGAGTAAAAGTGAGTCCGAGGGCATATAGCGCCGAGGAACTTGAAAGAATCACAAGAAGATATACTGTAGAACTCATCCGAAAAAATTTCATAGGACCAAGCATTGATGTTCCGGCCCCGGATTATGGAACCGGCGAACGTGAAATGGCCTGGATCCTGGATACCTACCAAACATTCAAAGGTGGTGAAATCGATGCTGCCGGTTGTGTGACAGGAAAACCTGTAAGACAAAATGGTATCAATGGCCGAACAGAAGCCACCGGTCGTGGTGTATACTACGGATTGAGAGAAGTGTATAATGATGCCAACCTTCTGAAAAGAATAGGAGCAACAAAAGGAATGGCCGGTAAGACCATGGTCATTCAGGGTCTTGGAAATGTGGGTTCATACGCAGGTCTTATATCACAAAATGAAGGAGATGTAAAGATCATCGGACTTTCGGAGATTGAGGGTACAGTATACAGTGAGAAAGGCATAGATATGCAAACAGCATTGGACTATCGCAAAGAACACGGAACAATACTTGGACTACCAGACACAGTGACTCTTCCTAACAGAGGTGACTGGGTCAGTATAGATTGTGATATTTTGGTGCCAGCAGCACTTGAGTCTGTTATCACAGAAGAAAACGCTCACCTTGTAAAAGCCAAAGTCATCGGTGAAGCCGCCAATGGACCTATCACAGCAGAAGCCGCAGATATCATCATCAAAAACGGAGCTGTAATCATACCTGACATGTATCTGAATGCAGGTGGTGTTACCGTCTCTTATTTTGAGTGGTTGAAGAACTTATCCCACATGAGATTCGGTCGTATGGACAAAAGATTTAACCACAATACATATGAAAGCATCATCAGTACTGTGGAAAATCTGACCGGCAAAAAAGTCGGAGATAAGGAAAGATCATTTATCACCAGAGGTGCTGATGAAGTCGATCTGGTGAGATCCGGACTTGAAGAGACGATGATCAACTCCTTCCATCAGATCATGGAAGTCTACAACGGATATGAAAAAGTAAACAATCTCAGAGACGCTGCCTTTATTACTGCATTGAATAAAGTAGCTGGTGATTATATGACACTGGGTGTATTCCCATAATTCCAACCATACAATTGAAAGCGGGGCAACAATCAGATTGTTGCCCTATTTTTTTCACTTTTGGCAATCGAGTAAGAGACAAAGGTAATTAAAAAAATAGATTACCTTTGTCGTCTTCTCACACCACCGTATGTACTTACGTGTACGGCGGTTTCTTTAGGTGGATTTGTGCAGATGGTTGTAGTTGGAGACTAAATCGTAGTATCCAATCTTTGTAAACCACTCGTTATTCATCCCGATATTGGTGCCTGGAGTGTTTGATAGACGCCACCAGCCTTTGCCACTTAGGGCTGTCAGCCAGCTCAATTTCTCACTTACGCCTTGGCTCCTTAGGAATCTGACAATACCAATCTTGCGTTTGCATTGTTTTATCCTAAAGCATCTTATTCGTCTTTTCAGCCAGCTGTTGATTCTTTCTATCTTCGATTTCATTTCTGATCTCTTGAAGTATTGTAACCAACCACGCAATAAGCTATTTACTTCCTTTATCAACTGATCCAGACTGATCCCACGTCGACGTGATGTCAGATCTTTTAGCTTCGACTTAAGTCGTAATTCGCTCGGCTTACTTAGATAAAGGCGACCACCACCACCTAGACTATGACCTAAAAAACGCTACTTCATGTACTTTCCGTACTCCGCTCTTTTCTACATTTACTTTCAGACGCATTTTCTTAGTTATGTATTCGCTGATGCTAACATATACCCGTTCGGCACTTTGTTTACTTCTTACAAAGATCAAAACGTCATCTGCGTATCTTACATAACTCAGTCCACGCCTAGCCAGTTCTTGGTCCAGTTCATCTAATACGATGTTGGATAACAACGGACTCAGTGGGCTTCCTTGTGGTGTCCCCTTTATCCGTTGATGCGATACGCCACCTAACAGTATGCCACTACGTAGTATCTTTCTGATTAGGTCTAGTAATCGTTTGTCACCCATCCGTAAACTCAGATGCCACATCAATCGGCTATGATTCACTTCATCAAAGAATTTCTCTAAGTCGATGTCGACTACTCGTGTCTTCCCTGTTTTAACGTGTGACTGGGCTAACTTTAGTGCGCTCTCTGTTCCACGGCCTGGCCTAAATCCATGGCTGCTTTCCGTAAATGTAACTTCATAATACCTTACCATCACTTGGCTGATTGCTTGCTGTACAACTCGGTCTTTTACCGTCGGTATGCCCAGTAGCCTTTTGCCCCCTTTGGGTTTCGGTATCTCTACTCCACGTACTAATGAAGGGCGATAGTCTCCGTTTAGGATTTCTGTCTTTAGTGCTCCATGGTGCGTTCTAAACCATTTTCCGAACTCCTTGACATCTATTCCATCTACTCCCCGGACTACCTGCGTTCGTTTTCACGTGTCGGTAGGCTTTTACTAGATTCCTTAGCGACGCTATCTCTTCCAGTACGTTCATCGTCTGTTCTCTCTCTTGCCAGCATCTGGAAGTCCACTTCGGACATACCTTTCCACTTCCGTCGTACCATACGGGTAGTTCATCATTGAATAGGCTGCTATTATTTCCTTCTCCCTGTCCAGCAGGTTGCATCGGTTTAGCATTTTCCTTGTCCTTAATCATTGGCCTTTACCATTACTTTCAAAAAAATTAACATCCTAAAGATTCGATCCTTCGCTCCACATCCATTACAGATGATTCTTCACTACTATGATCTCTGCTGACTTCCTTTAAATAGTCCTTTACTTCCCTTGCGCTTTGTTCCGTCTCAGGTCGCTATTTATAGGATCTCCCAAGGTAAGTTCAATCTCTTTCCGTGTAACTGACATATTTTACTACCATTGTTTACGTCCGACTATTGGGCTTCGCAATCTATTGCTCACTTACCCACAATGTAAGCCTTATAATATGTTTCTGTTCGTTCAATCACACTCTTGCCGCCTGCTTCCTTCAGATTCTCAATTACTCAAGACACCCTTGCTATTGGCTAACGATTCCTATCGGCTGGCTCGTCGAGGACTTTCACCCCTTAGATATTAAACATGCTTGGCGCACAAAAATTAAGGGGTAAATGTTGCTGAACATTTACCCCTTAGTTTTTCATTCACTTAGCTCTATTAATCTAAAGACTGATTATCAGTGGTAGCTCTTTTGACCAGTTCCTGATATTCTTTAGGTGTCAGGCCATCAAGACAATAATCTATAGGATTGATCGCGACACCATTTATCCATACTTCATAGTGCAGATGCGGTGCTGTAGATGCACCTGTACTGCCCACTAATCCTATCTTCTGACCTTTTTTAACTATTTCTCCTTCTTTGATATTGATAGAATGCATATGTGCATATAGTGTCTTGTATCCATATCCATGGTCGATGAGCACATGTTTGCCATATCCGCTTCCTGTTTTGTTGATAGACAATACCCTTCCATCTCCTGTAGCCTGAATATCAGTGCCTTGCGGGGCCGTAAAGTCTATTCCTTTGTGAAATCTTCTCAACTTATGGATTGGGTGAATTCTCATGCCAAATCCAGATAAAAACTTAACATCCTTTTTCAATGCTGTTTCCCTGACTGGTTTGATAGAGGGGATGGAAGCCAATTTTTTCTCTTTGGTGGCCGCTACTCTGTACAAGCTATCCAATGACTTTTTCTGTATGTCTATTTTAAATTTCAATTCGTCCACTTTGATGAGGTTGGCCTTGATAAGTGCTCCTGTTTCCTTCATATTGGAGAGAAAATCATACTTGTCATGACCACCTATACCACCATTCCATACATGATCATCTATCGGCTTGGACCCCAGGATCATCCTGTTGATTTCATTATCCTTCTCGTGGAGGGCTTCTATCTTTTTTGATATTGTCTGATATTCGTCTGTCAGTTGAGTGAGATAAAACTCAAGTTGCTCTTTTTCCTTGGTCATTACTTTTTCCTTTGGGGTAGGAAAGTATTGATAAGCTACTACAAACATTATGACTGCTGTCAATACAACGGCTGATGTATAAACCAGACTCATCCGGAATTTATCCCGGGCTGATAGTTTGTGTGGTTCATACTGAAGGGTGTGCTCGTTGTATACGTATTTTACATTTTTCATCAATAGATGTATAATTTTGTGACCGAAAAAATCCATTTGACCGGATCGATCAGAAATACGAATACCTTATGGCTATTAAAAACAGTGTAAAGATAGCCTTCCGGCATGTATCTACCAAATAATTCGTATCTTAAATTTTAATATATTTTTTAATTTTACGAATATATCTCTGCTTATAATCAATGGAGAATCATATAGATACAACTTTAACAACTCTAAATGTAGTCAAAATATATGCGCAATTTTTCTATGTATTAAAAAATTTGCTTAAAAATAATTTACTTTTTTTTTAAGGTTTAACTACCGGCTTTTCTTTGTTCTGAATAGCGGCTAAATTACTGCCTTCGGGTTGAAGTTCATTGAGCCTGACGAGCAGTTTATCTCTGTGTTCAAAAAAGTCAGGAAGCTCCTGCATGCTCATGGGTTGTGGCGGTGGCAATTTTTCTTTGAGGTGATTGACTTGTCTGCCATTTTTCCAGAATCGGAAACAAACATGAGGTCCTGTAGCAAGACCTGTGGCTCCCACATATCCTATAGTCTGTCCTTGTCTTACTCTTACACCAGGTCTGATTCCTTTGGCAAATCTTGACATATGCAGATATTGAGTTTCATAAACATTGTCATGTTTCACTTTTACAAAATTACCGTTACCTCCATTGTATGCGGAAGCAGTTACAACACCATCAGATACAGATCGGATCTCTGTACCATATGGTGCAGCATAGTCAGTGCCTAAATGCGGTATTGTTTTGCCTTTGATGGCATGAAATCCTCTCAGGTTATAGTTGGAAGAAATGCCCGTACATTTAACCGGAGCTTTCAAAAAAGATTTTCTGGCTGGTCTCCCTTCTGCATCAAAATATCCCTCATAGTCCTTTGATTTATACAAAATAGAATAGTTAGCACCGTTGTCATTGATATAACATGCTGCAATCAACCTACCGAGTCCGGTAAGCCTTCCATCGACATATTTATTTTCATATATCAATTTGAACTCATCACCTTTTCTGGTATGATAAAAGTCCACTGAACTTGAGAGCGCTTCTTCCATAAGGTCAATGATCGCCGGATTGATACCCTGAGCTTCGAGTGTTCCCCACAAAGAAGATTCTATTTTACCGGAAACGACTTCTTCGCAAAGTTCTATTTCTTTTTCGACAAGTGTGACTTTGACAGATTCTCTCAGATCACAGACGATGTATTTAAAATTATCGGGTTCATAAACTATAGCTACGGGAGTGTCATCACACTCATGTTTTTTTACAACATGATAAGGCTGCCCTACTCTGATGTTTCTAATATTGAAGATATCTTTTGCTTCGTGTTCCAGCAGGAGCGTAAGGTTGGTATTGACACCATGAGTGTTCAGGATATTTCCAAAGACATCATTTTTTCTGATAAGATTTTTTTCAATATAAAATGAATCTGTATTAAATCCAAATAAAAAAGATGCACCCCTCTGAATATCTTCACTATCTTCAGATGTGGTATTTTTTTGGTCTGATTTATTATCAAGGTGATATGCTAATATAAAAACTGTTGCCAGAATAAATGACAAAAAAATGTCTGTAACACGCTTTGGCAACTTACTTCCTTTTAGTGTTGTAAGTTTCAAAATCTTTTAGGTTTACGGTTATGAAAATGGTCAAAAAGTTAAGTGTAACGAAGTTTTGACACCGCAAGATATGTTTATGAACTTTTTTAAACAAATATTTAATGTTAATATTTTCTAAATTAAATCTTTTTTACAAATGAAAAACAATTCATTCCCGCTTCTTGGCTCTACAGAATTGTAACACATTTCAATAAGATGAATATGTAGTTTTGTACTGAATAGAGACTTGTATTCATATTCTGAGCCACCAAAAGGTGGTCCTGATCTGTCAAAATGCGATGCGAATAATACACCTGTCAAGGTACCATTAAGATTAAGCAGTGAGTACATTTTATCAACATATTTTTCCCGCAAAGATGGATGAAGGGCACAAAAAAAAGTTTGCTCCAAAATAAGATCATAATTTCCTTCAATATTAAAAAAATCCGCGCACAAATATTTGATCTTTGGATAATCATGCAATACAGATTGGATGTTGTGAATAGCAGTCGGCGAAATATCACAAATCGTGATATCATCAAATCCGTGTTCAGCAAGATATGCCGCTTCATGAGGGTGTCCTGCACCAGGTATCAATACAGCGATCTCTTTATTTTTGATCTGATCAATGTATTCTTTTATCGGGGTTGAAACTAATCCTATATGCCAGGGAGTATCGCTATTTTGGTGCCTTTCTTCCCAATAATTTTTATCCAAAAATTCCATAGAGATGCCTTATTTTAATGACTTGTTGTAAGAATATGTTTATACCGACGAGAATTTATTTTTCTATAGACGATGATACACATGTCTTCATTATAAAAATAATTCTGCCTCCATTATGCTCAAAATGACTACAAAAGTATATGAATTTTCGCAAACCAATTTAGAGTATAAACTATTTGAACTACAGTTAAGTTTTGAATACTAAATAGTTTATTTTTGCGACCATTTTCAATGTTTTTTAAAATATCGACATTTGATATATTCTATCAACTTTAAAGGCACTCTTATCAGCCTTGATCGTCCGCTGATCATGGGAATCATCAATGTCAATCCGGATTCTTTCTTTCAGGATTCCAGAAAAACAGATATAAAAGCCATACTTGACACTACGGAAAGGATGCTAATGGATGGAGCTGATATCCTCGATATTGGTGGTATGTCATCCCGGCCCGGAGCGCAGCTGATTTCTGAAGAAGAAGAGTTGAGAAGAACAGTAAGTCCAATAACTGAAATTATAAAAAGATTTCCCGAAGCCATCATTTCAGTAGATACCATGCGCAGTAGAGTAGCATCTGAAACAACGGATGCAGGTGCAAAATGCATTAATGATATTTCGGCAGGCAATTTTGATCCAAAAATGTTTCAGTCAGTTGCAAAATCAAAGGTGCCATTAATCATGATGCACATGAAAGGGTTGCCATCTGATATGCAAGATAATCCAAATTACGGAGATGTAGTCATGGACATCATGGCATTTTTTAAAGAAAAAATCGTTATGGCCAGAAAAGAAGGTATTCATGATATCATCATTGATCCGGGATTCGGATTTGGAAAAACTTTGGAGCACAATTATACATTGATGCGTCAATTTGAAGTGTTCAGTATTTTTGATGTGCCCTTACTGGCAGGTGTCTCCAGAAAATCCATGATCTGGAAAAAACTGGACATCACACCTGAACAAGCGCTCAACGGCACTACGGCATTGCACATGCACCTACTGGGAAAAGGTGTCCATATATTGAGAGTTCATGATGTAAAAGAAGCCAAAGAGTGTATCGAATTGTATAGAATGCTGGAAATATAATCTTTTGAGCCTCTTTCAAAATCAAACAAAATAAAATCAAAACAATTATTTTTTATGCTAAAATCTGAGCTATTATTTATTTTCTGTTTTCTGATACTACTGAATATACATCTGGTGGCTCAGGACACAACATTATGGATACAGGAAATCACCATAAAGGAAAACAGAATTGAAACCAGGCTGAAGGAAGCCAACAGAACTATAGAAATTATACCGCTTTCATCCATCAAAAATGCTCCGGCACGGAATATTGCAGAACTATTGAGCTATGTCAGCGGTGTAGATATGCGCCACAGAGGTGTAGGTGGTGCTCAGGTAGATTTGAATATCAGAGGAGGTACTTTTGATCAGGCTTTGATACTGATAGACGGCATACCTCTTTCCGATCCTCAGACAGGTCACCATCTGATGAATCTCCCTCTGAGTATATCAGATATCCAACATATAGAAATACATAAATCAGGTGGCGCCAGGATATTTGGTCAAAATGCATTTGCAGGTGCTATCAATATCATCACAAAAAGACCTGGAAATACAAAGAGTCTGGAAGTAGAAACATCTTATGAGTCTTTTAAAACATTTCAGATAAGAGGTGCCGCCAATATTGCAAGCGCATCATTACCGACCAGGATATCTGTTCAACATCAGACTTCAGCCGGATATCGGCCCAATACCGACTATAAGATCTCCAATGCCTTTTTACAAAATCGTATAGTTGCAACTAAGTGTCTTCATTTTGATGTAATGGCGGGATACAATACCAGAAAATTTGGAGGCAGCGGCTTCTATGCTGGTCCGGCTCCATCTTTTGCAGCTTTACCTATTGATAACAATACTCAGGAATATGAAGAAGTAAGTACTTCCTTTGCATCCGTAAGTGTACCGATAGGCAATGATAATTTCAAAATCAATCCGAGATATTATTTCCGCCAGAGTATAGATGATTACTATTTCACACGCGGCCAGGCTGTCTTCAACAGTACTAAAAGCAACGTGCATACCTTCGATATCAATTCCGGATTTCAGTCTGATTTAGGTCGGACTGGTTTGGGATTATTGTATCAGTTTACCGATTTCAGTAGTTTAAGGTTAGATACGACCACCAGACATCAGATTGCTTTTTTTGCTGAGCATAAATATACATGGAACCAACTGGATATCAATGCCGGCATTCAGTATAGTCATTATTCGGATTTTGGTGGAGCAATTTATCCGGGTATAGAGGCAGGCTTTAGGTTTTCTGATGATTTAAAATTGTTTGGTTCGTGGAATCAGGCATTCAGAATTCCTACATTTACAGATTTGTACTTCAGAAACGGGGCTAACAACAATAATCCGGATCTTCAACCAGAACGAGCAGACAATTTCGAGTTGGGGGCAAGATGGAGTAAAGCCGGATATTTGATCTCTGCATCTTGGTTTTCAAGAGTTGGTGCTGACATCATAGACCGAATCAAAACAGATATCACCCAAAAATGGACACCCATGAATCTGAGTAATCTCACAGTATCAGGACTGGAAGCCATGGTAAATTATCAGAATGCGGACGATAATCATTTTATCCAAAAAATCAATATCTCAGGCACCTACCTGTACAGGGTGAAATACCACACTCCACAAGAGGTAGTCCTCTCAAGATATGCAGCGGATAATCTCAGATATCAACTCAGCCTGAATGCAGATTTCAGATTATGGTCAAAAATGGGATTCAGCTTCAATACCCGCTACTTTGAGCGTTTCACACTGATCAAAAATTATGAATCATTTTATAAAGGTATGGTGGCAGACACCAGAATATACTGGAAAGAAAATAAGTGGATGATGTATGCTCAGGTCAATAACCTGACCGATAAAAAATACGTAGAATCCAACGGTATTACTATGCCGGGAAGGTGGTTTGCAGTTGGAGCAAATATTAGAGTTTGGGGCAGCAATTTATAAAAGCATATCACTATATGACTTATCTATCAATTGATGCTGTGAGATATTAAAGTACTGTAGGTAATAATTGCATTGCTCCCTGAGTTGGTCTGTGGACGTGCTACCATCCTGATCTATGGCTTCTACTTCTATGAAAGTTCCCAGATTATCGACTATATCAAAATGAAATTTGACATTGTCTATAAAGTATATTTTGCGCTTTTTGTCTACTACAACTTTGATACCCAATTGTCTTATTAAAATGTTTTTCAACCCCTGATCCGGCTGATGTTGGTACAGTATGATGTCAGAAACTTTTGCACCGGCGGTATCTCCGCGTTCATAATGAATGAGTGCATTTTCAATATTGCCTTCTCTCAGCTTCAGTCTTCCTATAGATGTATTGAAATATGTATCAATCTGATGATCAGTGCCTTGAAATTCAGGATTCAAGTAAAGCAACTTATTTTCATATCTTTCGATATCATCCACTCTGGCTTTAAATTCAAAATTTTTTAGATGCATGGTATTAAGCTTTGATCACTTCTTTAAGGCAATTACATTAATTGGACAAGTTTAAATCATATCCGGTCTACTTCTTCCTCATACTCCAAATTTCATATATCGGCTCACCGGCCGAGCTAAGACCGGAATGATGCCAGTCACCTCCCTGCTTGTCAAAATCGAATGTTAATGTGGCCCCTACCCTTGCATTATTTCTTGAAAAAAATTCAATATTTTCTGAATATTTTCCATTGATGGCTGAATAACTACCGCCACCTGTCCCGAAAAATTCTCCTGTCTCAGTATTGTAAGCTATCCAGTGAAAGCGGTTGCCGGTGAGAATTTTCATTGTTTTTCTGGGTTGATCTGTATTCCTCCTCGTGATTTCTCCTTTTTCTTTTCTTCCTGAAAATAGATATGTTCCTGTCAACGGTGTAGAAGTCTGTTGATCAAAGCGCGTTAATGTTCTGCTTTTTTTAGCTGACCGAAGTGATAGCTGATCTCCATTTTCTTTGTAATAATAAGTGGAAATAGCAGAAGCCTTCATCTTATCAAATGAATCAAATTCATAGTAAAATCGGACGCTGTCACCCATCATTTCATATTTGCCTCCTTTGGTCTGTATAAATCCACCATTATCGGTTCTGTATCTGGTTTTTGTGAAATATCCATCACTCATCACAAAAAGATAATGTGCTTCACAAGAGTCAGTCATCTCTGTGGTGTGCCATACTTTGAAGTGGACTGAACTCTGACTGAATATATTTCCGGTCAAGGTCGAGAGAAATAAGAATAAAAATCCAAATGTTTTCATCATGATTTTATTTTTATTGTAAAAATATCAACAGTTGGTGAAAATCAACAAATAATGGGTGAATTTAACAGTTTTTGACCAAAATATATAACAAAAGTTATATTGCGCAACCTCAGAATAGCACATACCTTTGTCATTGAAAATTGACTGCATATCGACCCTCCGCTATGTAGTGTAATATGACGATGTTTTTAATCCTGTACACTATTAATATTTACTGTGGACATTGAAATTGACTCTCCGCATAAGATTTAAAAGTCTTATGCGGTTTTTTTTTTACAATATTCTGCCAACTACTTTATTTCAGGTTTCATTTTAAGACATGGAGGTAGCAATCATGCTACAAATTCATCGCTTTTGTAGTCGATTTCTGTTTTAACAAACTGTTTGAGATAGATTCCTGCTACCAATCCAAACACAAATCCGCCGATATGTGCCCACCATGCTACGCCTTCGCTGGCGGCACTTGAAGTACTCAATGAGCCAAGTCCCGAAAAAAGTTGCTGAATAAACCATAATCCCAAAAACACCAATGCCGGCACATAAAATGATCTGAAAAACAACAATACTAATACTTTAATCTGTGACTTGGGAAACATCAGTAAATAGGCTCCAAGGACAGCTGATATAGCACCACTGGCGCCCAATGAAGGTATTACTGCAGCTGAAACTTTCATTCCATCTGCACAGGGATTGGATGCCGAACAAGGCAGACAAGCTATCTGGCTCAATTCTGCAGCGGTGGTACTGAAATATATATGGGCAAAACTTGCAAAAAAGCCCCCAGCTAAATAAAATATTGTAAACTGAAGACTGCCGATCTTTGCTTCTATATTATCTGCAAATACCCATAAAAAAAGCATATTTCCAATGAGATGCATCCAACCTCCGTGCATAAAAATACTGGATAGCAAAGTAAAGTAACCTTCACCTTTGACAATGTCTATCGGAATGGCAGAAAACTGACATATCAAATTACCGGGTGTAGAAATCTGTATCAGAAACACTACAACATTGATGACTATGAAAGTGTAACTGACTATTGGTTTGTGTCCTCCTGAGACCTGTGTATCACCTATAGGAAAAAACATCTTTAATAAGTTTTGCTTTTGAAAATGGCCTAAAGTTAATTATTTCTCACATGTGCTGTATTGAAAAATATATGTTCCAAAATTCTTCTATCTGTTTCAGTAAGCAGTAAATTTTTTCTGCTTAACACCAATTCTGCGGTCTCGATAGCCTTTTCAACTTTGTGAGTGCTAAAACCAGCTGCACCTCCCCAGGAAAATGATGGGATAAAAGTCCGTGGAAATCCGTCTCCGAAAACATTAGCCGCTACTCCTACGACAGTGCCTGTATTAAACATTGTATTGATACCGGCTTTAGAATGATCCCCCATGATAAGACCACAAAACTGTTGTCCTGTGTCCATAAATTTTTCATGCGTATAAGACCAAATTTTTACAGGCAGGTAATTGTTTTTAAGATTGGATGTGTTGGTATCTGCACCAAGATTACACCATTCACCGATAACACTATTACCCAGATAACCGTCGTGTCCTTTGTTGGAATTGGCTTGCAATACAGAATTTTTCACTTCACCACCGATCACACATCCCGGGCCTGCTGTAGTCGGGCCATAAATTTTTGCACCCATTTTTACCACCGTATGGTCACAAGCGGCAAAAGCACCTCTGATCATCGAACCTTCCATAATGATGGCTTTTTCTCCCAGGTATACCGGGCCTTCATTTGTATTGATTATACAATGCTCCATCACTGCACCTTCTTCAGCAAAAACAGGATACTTACCTGTAATTCTGTTGGTATCAGAAATCAACGCAGAATTTCTGCCTTCCGTTATCAACTTGAAATCACTGATGATTTCCTCCCCATTCTCGATAAATATATGATAGGGTCTGGTGATCCTGCGGAAGGTGATGCCTGATTCATTGGAAAGATCGATTCCTTTGAGATTCTGAAGGGCATCCTTGTCCTGACTTAAGGTATCAAATTGCAATTCACTGAGCCTTGCTGCGATCAACTCAGATCCCAATAAGAGTGCTTCGTTGGGCCGGAGCTGGAAAATAAAATTTACGAGTTGTTTGTCAGGGAGAAAAGTACTGTTAATCAGGATATTATCCTGAGCAATGCTAATAGGATACTTCTCAGCAAGATAGTCCTGAGTGATATAACTGGCGTTGCCATTCAAATGTTTTTCCCATTTTTCCCTTATGGTAAGGATGCCTACCCTCAACTCACTGATAGGTCGTGTAAATGTCAATGGCAACAAATCGTACCAATGATCATCACCAAACATGATTATATTATTTGGAAAGTCGCTTTTCATAAAATAATGTATAAAAAATATAACGAAGGAAAATCCATAATGTCACAAAAACGAGTATGACATCTAAGAAAAACTACTGGTATTATAACAATATTTTAATCAAAGTAGTATTTTTATAAGCATTATTTTTCAAAATGCTGAGTTAAAAGCATAAAAAAAGCCCTTACTTTTTACAATAAGGGCCTTTATATTTTCATGAAAATATGCAATAAGGTTTACTTATTACCAAATTTTGCAAATTTTTTGTTGAACTTATCGATTCTACCTGCAGTATCCACAAATTTGGTCTTACCTGTAAAGAACGGGTGAGAGTAAGATGATATTTCCATCTTAATTAAAGGATACTCTTTACCATCCGTAAAAACGGCAGTATCTCTGGTTTTTGTACAACTTCTTGTAAGAAACATCTCATCATTTGAAATGTCTTTAAACACTACCATTCTGTAATCCTGAGGATGTATGTCCTTCTTCATCTTAAGAAAAATTATATTGATTTAAAGTGATAACTAACTCATTCCTTAAAAAAGGAACGCAAAGGTAAAACTTTATTCTGATATTTCAATGATCGAAGTAAAAAAAGTGTTAGATTTTTTTTAAGCTGTCTTACACAAAATCATCTTTTCCTAAACTTTCCAATTCATTGGTTGGATTCTTTGGGTCCGGTCCATACTTATTAAAGCCTTTTTCTCCTTCTGTAAGTGCTAAAATCAGATTATAGATAGGAATCAGAAAATACCATCCACTTTTTCCTACATCATGCATCCTCCTTATGATAACTGCCAGAATTGGAATGAAAAAAGTTATTATCAAGATGGATTCAAGTACATTATCTCCTCCTTCAGAAGTAGAAAAAAACAATTCATCCAACTTTTTTACAGGAATGGAAATAATGTTAAAAAACAAGATAAACATCCAGTACTCCTTTCTTCTTGCCCGTCCATTAAAGTCGGCGAATTTTTTGAGAGGCATTAACATGTATTCCATAATTATAATTGTTTAAGTCAGTAATTCTGTAAAAATAATCAGATATTTATTAAACATTTAAACCACCGCAAACACTTAGCACCTGTCCTGTAACATACAGAGACATATCCGAACCCAGATATACACAAGCCTGAGCCACATCATCACCCAGACCCAGTCTCTTTAGCGGAATGCTGTCGGTGTATGCCTTTTTCTGCTCATCTGTGAGTACATGGGTCATGTCCGTTTCGATAAAGCCAGGAGCGATGACATTACACCTGATATTTCGGGATCCTACTTCCTTAGCGATGGATTTTGAAAATCCTATGATGCCTGCTTTTGATGCAGCATAGTTGGCCTGACCGGCGTTTCCAAAAACACCAACCACTGACCCCATATTGATGATGGAACCGGATTTGTTTTTCATCATCGGTTTGAGTACGTGTTTGGTCAGATTAAATACTGACTTGAGATTGACATCCATGACCTGATCCCACTGCTCCTCAGACATTCTCAACATAAGGGTATCCTTAGTGATGCCGGCATTATTGATAAGTATATCGATCTTTCCAAATTCTGCAGTCACATCATTGATGAGTTTTTCTGCTTGCTGATAGTCAGATGCGTCTGATTTATAAGCAATAACCTTGACACCAAAATTCCCGGCTTCTTTGGCGACTGCCTGAGCGTTCTCTTCTGAAGAAAGATATGTAAATGCGATATCTGCTCCTTGCTGTGCAAAAGTGAGTACAATGGCCTCACCGATTCCTCTTGATCCACCTGTGATTAAAGCTACCTTGCCCTGAAGTAATCCCATATTTGTGATATTTTGCACAAAAGTACCTTACAACGATTAATAATGCCGGCTTTTTTGTAAAATTTTTATAACGCAAGGGTACATTTTTAATAAATAGTCTTTTATAAAAAACCATTTTTTGAGGTAATTTTTTTATTCAGTGGATTGGACTGTGCTTTAAAATTTGTTAATACATGCAACATTATTGCATTTTTAGTGTTATTGTTGTATATTTGCATCCAGTTTTTTAAATACATTTATAACAAATGAAATCCTTTTTTAAATTACATCCGGATTCTGCGGGATTTTTTACATCTATGTTATGTGCAATCCACTGTTCAGCAGTACCCTTACTGATTTCTACAGGATTATTGAGTTCAAGTACGTGGTTACACAACCATGCTATTGATTGGGTAGTAATTTTAACGGGGATTTTCATTGCATCCTACTCTCTGGTAGGTGATTTTATTAAAAAGCATAGAAACTATACACCTGTCCTTCTAGGTGGTGTGGGATTTGCATTTTTGCTCATAGGCATGATCGATCACCATGGATGGATGCTTGTCTTCAGTGTCATGGGAGGCCTTATGGTGGCCACGGCACATGTGATCAATCACAGACTTGGAGCAATGTGCACCGCAAAGAGTCATTCCTAATGAAATTCCTTCTTATTAATTTTTTTGGGTGTATCCCATTTTTGCACTAAAATTGTGTAAACTGCCCGCTACCCTCATTCCCAAGCGCAGCTTGAGACGAGTCTCCCGTTAAAACTTAACTACTATAATAATCCACTAAATTGGAAATTTTATAATTATATATAATTATAAATTATAGTGCAATTTTGGGATACACTCATTTTTTTCACTTTTATTACGAAAAATTTCAGTGATTTTGATAGTGATTAAAATTACATTTTGAATGTTTAATTCAATGTCGTTTAGTTAAGGAATTTTGCTTTGTTTTTACCCTAGTGCTACAGGAACAAAATAAATACCTATAAAACTTGATCTTATTCCCAATATCAGCGTTGAAAAGCCTCGCCATAGCTATTGCTATGTCTGTGTTTTTCGCCTTGATCTTGAAAATAATCTACTTCGTTTTATTATGTACTTACTTCATTCCTGTAGCACTAGCTAAATCTTTCCCTTACAAGGGAAAGACTTCATAAAGATGTCTTAACTAAACGACATTGATATTTAATTAGGTACATCTATCTCTGTAAAGGGAAAAGTTCAGGTCACAAAGGGTTTAAACCCCATGAAATAACCACAATTGTCAAAAAATGACTCCATTAAATTGAATTTGGAAGGAAGCCTAAACCATTACTCATTTTGAATATTATAGTGAAAAGAAAATATTCCACAAAAAAAATTAAAATCATAATGTATTGTAAATTAAATAATTATGAATATATATTTTTGCTATCAATTTTCTGTTTGGTATAAACATACTTTTTTTGCCAATTTTTACTAAAGTATGTATAAAATATTTTTCATTTGACAAGCGGTAAATTTAATTTTAGCCAGTGTTATATTTTTAGCAGTACTGTGTCAAGCTACGCTTGAACTTCCGGGACGCTTTTGTCCCGATCAAGACATTATTTTTAAAAATCGTCTTGATCGGCTATATTCAGTATTCGCTGCATATCCTGAATAAAAAAATGAAGTCACTCTGTATTTGACAAAGTAACTTCATTTCTTTATTGAGTGAAGGATAATACTTCAAGTGAAAGTCTGAAGACCTGAAGAAATAAAAATTTGACCGTCTTTTATTGACTATTTTTTTTCGAATCCAGATCTTTCATATTTTCCTTAACTTCAGCTTCTATGTTATTTTTGGCATTGTTAAACTCTCTTATGCCGCTTCCTAAGCCACGCATCAGTTCAGGAATCTTTTTACCTCCAAAAAAAACTAGAATTATCAAACCAATGACCAACAACT